>JBFLYD010000048.1 GCA_040756905.1 Acidobacteriota bacterium | reverse complement strand
AACTTTTTCAAATTCTGATTTCATCGAAAAAGTGGCCGGAATAAATCGGAATGGGTGGCCACTTTCAATCAGAATCAGTGGCCGGTTTGAATCGGAATCGATGGCCACTTTGGATCGGAATATACACCATTTCTCAATTTCTTAAGCCACTCAAAAATATTCCTTTCAAGATTGCTATAAAAGCGATGTCCGGTTGTGATGTAATTCCGTTTGATAAAAATAATCCCGACGACAAACAACTACTTGAAGACTTAATTGCGGCGACAAAAATTGCAACAAAAAACGCCAATAAGAAAGGAATATTCACGAGAAGAGAAAACGAAGTCGGGAATCATATTGAGCCGTTTATGCTCGAGGCCCTAAATCAAATCGGCCTTAATGCGGATAGACCCGAAACAAGAGAAGGAAAGAAAAAGGCCGTGGGTTATCCAGATATTTTCCTTAAAGATAGAAACGGAAGACCAAATTATATAGAGTGCAAAACTTACAACGAAAGAAATTACCAGACAACACAGAGATCATTTTATTTCTCGCCAGCAGAAAGGCCAACTGATTTTAAGGTTATTTATGACGCACGACATTTAGTCGTCAGTTTTAAAATCGAAAGAGCCGAGCGGGAAGGCAAAAGAGCATTCATTCCGGTATATTGGAAAATTTTTAGCACTGATAATTTAATTGGACAGATAAAGCATGAGTTTAATTCTACCAATAAACAAATGTATACAGATGAAGCATTAATAGCGGAAGGTGGGATAAGATAATGATTGACGAGATTACCGCCAAGCCGAACTCTGCGGAAACCTTCGGTTTCCTTGCCTCGCCTTTGGCTCGGTCATATAACAGCGGACATGCGGTTCGGGCTGACGCCCTCACCCAAATGCTCGGCTACGTCTCGCACTTCGCATGTCCGCGACCGTTAGGCGAAACATCAACCCATGAGATTCGGAGGAAAAGATGAAAAATCTTTTGGAGCAAATCAAAAAAGGGCTTGATAATAATCTATACTACCTTTCGCTTTTTGTCACACTAGCAATTCCAGATATTTGCGGGGCAATATATTCCGAAAATGGAGAGGCCAATAAAGATAAATATGTGCAATGGTTCAATAAATATGTTGCTGGAAAATACCATAGTTTTTTAGATGGAGAAGATTGTTACTATTTTAGATGTTCACTGTTGCATCAGGGAAGTTCCCAACACCCAAAGAGCAATTATTCGAGAGTATTATTTGTTGAGCCAACAGCTACTACAAATGTTTCCCATTGCAACATTTTAAATGATGCCTTGAATATCGACGTTCGTATATTTTGCAATGATATTGTTGAGGGTGTTAAAAAGTGGTTAAAAGAAGTTGAAAACACTGATTTGTATAAGAAAAATTACAGTAAGTTTATGACGAGGCATCCTCACGGTCTTAGACCATATATTGTAGGAGTACCTGTAATTGGGTGATGCTTCGCCTAACAATGGCACAAACGGAAAACTCAAAACCTGATGGGCTTCGTCTGTGCCGCAACCGTTAGGCGACATTGCTATCACATTTTTTAGAAGAGGTGTGTAATATGGAATTAATTATTTCAGGAAACCCGAATTTAAGAACAATTCGAAGTGTTATTTATTTTGCACATTTACACTATAATCAACAGATAGAAAAGGTTTATTTTATTGATTCTGAAGGATTCCTCTATGATAGGGATAGCAATTCTCTAGAGGGTCAAAGAAACGAAATCGTGAGGAAATATATTAAAAGCGATGTGAAGATAGAATCAAGATTCATTAAAAAAGAAGATTTACACCAAGAAATACCAAGATTACTAAGTGAGCAACTTAGAATTTATGACAAAGAACAAATAGTTGTAGATTTGACAAATGGCACAAAATATATTTCAAACATTCTATATGCCTCAGCAAGCCTTTCTAAAATTAGAAACCTCTTCTTCTTGTTTATTCCATCTGACAAGCAATATGAATTACCTGAAAATCTAAATAAAGATGATTATATAATTGATGTGATCTCACCTCTTGAAAGTTTAGAATCGATAGGAAAACATGCCTATTTTGAAATCATCTACTATAAAGATAAAGCTGAAGCAGCTATCAGAGCATTTAGAGGTGTTCGTTTTCGAGAAAGTTTTTTGAAAAATAACTTTGAGTTTGGGATAAATTCTGCAATTGATAACTATTTTTTAGGGAAATATCCTGAAACAATAGGGGCTTTAGGGCAAATAGTTGAATCATTTTCCTTAGAAACCTGCCCTAAAATCAAACAACTTGCTAAGGGGAAAATAACCGCCAAATCCCCTCCAGATTTTAATGACTCTATTTCATGGTTACGCTCAAATTTTTGTGATCCAATCAGAGGAAAAAGAAATAAAAACCTTGATGATTACGAAGAAGAATTAAAGTTACTTCAAAATATAGACAAAATAATTGATTTTGTTAGGGTTTATAGAAATTTAAGTTCTCATCCATATCCTTTTCTTAGAGGACAAGAGGAAGCAAGAATGATTTTAAATGCTACTTTCTATTTATTAACTTTAATAAGAGATTCTGGAGTCTTAAAATGATATATATCGCTTTAGATGGTGATGATGTAGGGAGACACATCGAAAAATTTCTTATTGAGAATAAAGAACAGGATGTTGCAGAACTAAGTGAACAAATAACAAATACTGTTCAGGAAATTACGGCTTATTTACGGAGCATTGATTTCGAAGTAATCTTTTCGGCTGGTGATAGCATCCTATGCAAGGGTGGATCAATTGATATTCGGAAATTATCCAATTATTTAGCTAAGACAAATAAAGTTTGCACCTTTTCAGTAGGAATTGGTAATACATTAGAAAAAACCTATGTTGCTCTTAAATATGCTAAATCCAGAGGTAAGAATACCATTGTGAAATATAGTGAAAACGATCAACTAGAAATAATTTGTTAAAATTTAAAGCAACGTCGCCTAACATGGTATATCTGGCTCACTTTGTTCGCCTAAATTTGCCCTTCAGGCAAACTTCAGATATACCAGGCACGTTAGATTGTGTGAAAACCACATTTTTTGAAATTTGCGAGTTGTAACCTACGGAGAAACTTCTCTTAATCGCATATGTTAGGCGAAATTGACAGTTTAAGTCAAGATAGTTGAATTTTTTATGCAGAGGAAAATAATTTAAAAATTTGTAAGAAATTTTAATAAAGTAAGAAAAATTTGACAAATCTAAATTTTATGGTTATATAAAAATGTAAGGAGAGATTATAAATGCAGATATCAAAAATTACTTCGAAAGGCCAAATTACACTTCCAAAAAAAATAAGAGATTCACTTCATCTTAAAGAAGGTATGTTAATTATATTTGAAGAACAAGAAGATAAGATTATAATTAAACCCCAAAAAACGTTAAAAGATTTCAGAGGGGTATTGAGATCTAAAGAAAAGAAGTTTTCATCAGAAAAAATAAGAAAAGAAGCTAAAGAATATTTAAGAAAAAGGATAATTAGTGTCCAAGAAGAGAAAGGTAATTATTGACACAAATCTTTTATTAAGATTTCTGACAAATGATGATGCCGAAAAAGCTGAAAAGGTTCAATTTCTTTTAGAAAAAGCTGAAAAGAAAGAAATTATTATTATAATTCCCTCCATTATAATAGCAGAATTAGTTTGGGTTCTTGAAAGTTATTATAAAATTGAAAGAGAGGAAATCATGGAGATGATAATATCTATACTGAATACTCCAGGAATACAAGTTGTGGAAAAGGATTTGATATATTCTTCTATAAAAACTTATGAAAATAAAAAAATAGATTTTGTTGATTCTTGGATATCTGAATTTGCAAGAGAGAAAAGAATTGAAACAATTTTAACATTTGATACGAATCATTTTAAAAAGATTGATTGGCTTAACATAGAAACATTATAGTTTTGCTCACTTTGCACTTATCCCTGATATTATCACTTTCCATTAACAGGGCTCGTTAAAATTTATTGACAAGGGAAAGGTGCTCTGATAGCATTTTTCTTAATTGTGGCGGAAATAACTCTCAGCAGAGATTTCTTAAACTTTTCAGATAAAAGTCCTCGGGATATAACTTATGATGACATAAGGAATTATCTTGTTTATCTTGCTGAAGAAAAACCCTCTGCGTGGCCATAGAAAAAATGCTCACTACGGTTCATAAATAATTTGGAGGAAAAAATGCAAAGAATAAGGAACGATAATGATCGTTGATTATGCTTTGCCTAAGAACAAGGTTGGTAGATTCTTAGTTTGCCACTTTGTGAAACTATATGAAGGTGAATACTATTCAAAATTTATAAAATCTGGCCTTGAGGCATTACTCAGAAAATCAAAAATAGAGATAAAAGAGGAACTTCCAGTATTGCTTGGGATCGGAAAAATCTTGAAAGGAATAAAGATAGAGAAAAAGGAATAGCATGGAGTTATTTTATTTATGACAGTGAAGCACACTCATACACCTAAAATTAAGTATTCTTTCGCCCATCTACATGAATATCGAAGCGTTGAGAGGAAGAAGCTAAAGCTTACAATGACTATTACTGGAATTGTAATGATTGTTGAGGTAATAGGTGGCATTCTAACGCGTAGTTTAGCTTTAATTAGTGATGCAGGTCACATGTTTACCCATTTTTTTGCTTTAGGGATTAGTTTTGTGGCAATTATTATTGCCTCCAAAGAACCTTGTCATCATAGGACATACGGGTTTTATCGGGTAGAAATCCTCGCGGCACTTTTTAACAGCCTCTTCCTTTTTGCTGTGACAGCTTACCTCCTTTATGAGGGAGTTAATCGACTCATTCATCCTGAACCTGTCTTAGGGCTTCAAATGTTCCTCGTAGCAGTAGTCGGTCTTATCGTAAATGTAATAAGCGTGTTAATCTTACAGGGAAGTGCCAGGGATGACCTTAACATTAAAGGAGCTTTTCTTCATGTGTTAGCTGACACGGTTTCCTCTATCGTTATTGTGTTCGGGGCAATTGTCATTTATTTTAGTAATTGGTACATTATCGATCCCTCATTGGCTATTGGTATTTCTTTGCTGATTTTTGTTTGGGGGTGGGGGCTTTTTAAAGACTCTATCCGTGTTTTATTAGAACTTGCGCCAAAGGGAATTAACATAGATGATGTGAGTGCTGAACTTAAAAAAGAAATCCCTGAGATTAGAGATATTCGCGATATGCATATCTGGGAGATTACCTCAAACATGTATTCTTTTACGGCGCATATAGCGATTGATACTGTGAACCATAGAAAATCAACAGAAATTCTTAATAGAATAAATAAATTGTTGAATGAAAAGTATGATATTGAGCATACTACAATTCAGTTTGACCTATGAACTACATTGGGTTACAACTCGCAAATGTCCAAAAAATGGGGTTTTCACACAATCTGCCGTTATGGGAGACTTGCCATAACCTATGGAGGAAAGCCAATGCTTTGGAAACTTATTAAGATTATCTTCAAGTCAATAGGTGTCGGTTTGGGTGTGATTGCGCTGCTGGTTGTGAGTTATATCATCTACAACACACCCTTTGCATCAAAGTATAAGACACTTTCAGGCGCCGAGTTACAAGTATACCTTGATTACCTCGATGCTCACATTTCAGATCCCCTTCAGTTTGTCAGCAAAAAATTTGAAAGATACGATGTAGTGCTTGTGGGAGAAATGCACCGTCGGAGGCAAGATGTGAAATTTGTCAAATCTCTCATTCCTTATCTCTATGAAAAAAATGGTGTTACGGTCGTGGGATGGGAATTTGGCGCCTCAGATTTCCAAAGCGAGGTGGATTCCTTAGTTAATGCAGCGGAGTTCGATGAAAAAAAAGCGATTAGCTTGATGCGGCGTTATTCGTACTTTTGGAATTTTCAAGAATACCTCGACATTTATCGGGTCATCTGGGAACTGAACAAGAAGATTCCTGCGGGCAAAGAAAAGATACGTTTCCTTCAACTTGGCTCAGATTATAATGAGCGGAAATTAAGATCGCCTGACCCTCGTGTGAGAATGCAAGAGAACAAACGCTACTTCTATGACAAAAAAATGGCTGACATCATCGAACGGGAAGCCCTCCTCAAGGGGAAAAAGGCATTGTGGTATTCTGGCCTCCATCATGCTTTTAGTAAGTATCGGCAGCCAACCTTTTTCTTCCGGTTTCTGAGCGGCGAAGACCGACGCGGGGGAAATTTCTTGTATGATAAATACCCGGATCGCCTGTATTTAATTGTCTTGCATATGCCTGTGATGGGACGTTGGGCTCTGTTAGCAGAAGTAATCCCTTCAGGCCAGAAATTCTTCTTGAGGTTCTATTATCCGTTCA
Source organism: Acidobacteriota bacterium (assembly GCA_040756905.1). NCBI lineage: Bacteria > Pseudomonadati > Acidobacteriota > Acidobacteriota bacterium. The sequence goes on along the minus strand of JBFLYD010000048.1, from coordinate 57,056 downwards.
GCAGTGTAATAGATAAGGTGTATGAGAGACATAAACGACCATTCGCATTTGATACCCGCATTTCCCCGTTTGGAGTACTTGAGGACAATTATAGCTATTACTCCTTTGACTACTGGGGACCTATTAAACTGAAAGATTTTTGTGACGGTTACATCGTGCCTTGTTCCTTTAAAGAGGCCGAACCGGTAAGCCCGATCAAAGATTGGGTAACCACCGAAGCGGAACTAGAAGAAGTGAAGGAAAGGATGACCCCTGATCGAGCTGCACAGCTCAAGAATATCGCTGACTTCTTGAAGATCTTGGAAGAAGATATTTCCCGAACTGTTCATTCCATTCATGATGTCGACAGGAAAGGATACTAAACATTGCACAGGAAAATACTGTTCTAAAAGATATAGAGTTTATAAAGTAAAAGATAAGAGAAAGAATTTTTTTAATAAATCTATACAAAATCGTAAAATTACCAAGATATATTATAATTTTAATGCGTTAATTTGACAAGTTATAGAAAGGGATTTAATATACTCTTCTATTAAAACTTACCAAAATAAAAAAATATATTTCATTGATTCTTAGATATCTGAATTTGCAAGATTGTTTATATCTATTGCATTTATGTCCCTGAGAAAGAGCACTGGAAAAAAGGGTTCCGACAGGCAGAGGGTAGCTCTCGAAACAAACTGGCCTTTTTGGCAAATAAGTGAGTTTGAAGGTGATATGTTCTCAAGAATCACCAAGATTTTAAGAGTAAAATAGGAGTGATGATAATAAAAAGATGAATCAAGTTCTGAAATTGAAAAATGAGAATGTTTTGGATTAAAATTGAAAGATTAAAAGGAGGAAATGAATGATCACAAACAAAGTTGCTGCCTGGTTTTCTCTTTCAAGGCCACCATTCCATAGCGTGGGAATTCTCCCTTTCATCTTGGGTGGACTTCTTGCATGGTATGAAACCGGTCATTTGAACTGGCTTATTTTAGGTTTGGGAACGCTGGCTGTTGTTCTTATTATGCTTGCTACTTATTATTCAGGAGAATATTTTGATTATGAGACCGATATCCTCTCAGCAAAACTGGAAAGAAATCAATTCTCTGGAGGAACCCAGGTTCTCCAAACAGGCATCATTCCTAAAAAGCATGCTTTTTTCGCCTCTATCCTTTCTCTTCTTTTAGCCGCTGGAGTTGGTCTTCTATTACAGTTTTACTGCAGGACTGGAATTTATACCATACCTTTGGGAGCCCTGGGAATGTTTGCCGGGTTCTTTTATTCCATTTCACCAATCCAGTGGGCTTACCGAGGGGTTGGTGAAATCTGGATTGGCTTCTCCTATGGCTGGCTTGTTGTAGCTGCATCTTATTACATTCAGACCGGGAAATTATCACCCTTAGTTCATTGGACATCCCTTCCAATTGCTTTTACCATTTTCAATGTGATTTTGATAAATGAATTTCCAGATTATCCAGCAGACCAGAGGGTTGGAAAGAGAAACCTTGTAGTTCGTTTTGGCAGGGAGAGGATGAGCAAGCTTTATACTTCGATAAGTATAACGGACTGGATCTCCTATCTTCTTTCGATTAGGGCTGGAATCCCTATTAAGGCATTATTTTTCTTTTCTCCAATATTTCTTTTGTCCCTCCTAACGACTCTCCAGGTTCTCAGAGGCGCCTACAATGACCCAAAGAAACTGGAAGGGATATGTGCTAAGACCTTAATTGTTAACCTGGGAACTACAATAAGCCTTATTTTAGCCATCTCTTTGTAGAAATGAATAGAGCGTCTCAAAAAAAGGTTTTGCCCTTTTTCTGGCCCCCTTCTTTAGTTTTAAGGCAATTGGGGAGCCTTTTTTATTATGGAACACTTATTAAATGGCGGAAACTACCTCATTGGCTTTTAAAAAGCGGGATAAAGACATTACCTGTAGCTTCAGGTGCTTATGGAATGGGATGCATAGGCTTTCCTGCACATCCAGTCTGGGAGATAACTTTAGCCTGTAATTTAAAATGCATTCACTGTCATGCTTCATCGGGAAAACCTCTTCCTGATGAGTTGACTACAGAGGAAGGATTACAATTGTTGGAAGAAATAGTTTCTATCAGAGAATTCCGAATGTTAGTTCTTACAGGAGGTGAACCTCTGATTAGAAGGGATATCTTCGAAATTCTTGAATATGGAAAGAATTTAGGATTGAAATTTGTTATTGCCACTAATGGGACTCTAATCACTGAAGAAATTGCCTTTATGTTAAAAGAAAAGGGTGCCACAGGACTTGCTATCAGTATCGATGCATCCAATTCAAAGGTTCATAATTTTATCAGAAATAGTTTAGATGCATTTGATTTAGCAATAAATGGTATTAAAAATGCCAAAAAAGCCAGGCTTGCTATACAAATTAATTTTACAGTAATGGAATATAACGCCAATCAATTGGAAGACACAGTAGAATTTGTTAACGATTTAGGAGCGGACATAATACTCATCTATCAATTGGTCCCTGTGGGAAGAGGAAAAAGTGTTGGTGAAGCCCGTTTGAGAATGAAAGAGAATGAGAGTCTTGTAAATCTAATCAAAGAAAAACAGATTACAAGCACCACAATTATTGAACCGGTGGCAGCTCCTCAGTATTGGCCTTATATTTTGAAAAAGAATGGGAAAAACAACTTAGGGTTGAACCTTGCTCAGATATTTTTCCATGGTTGCACCGCAGGTAGAGGTCTGGTTTATGTTAAAGCAAATGGTGAGGTTTGGCCCTGTCCATTTGTAGAGGTTTCAGCCGGAAATGTCAGAAAGAATTCATTTTCAGAGATTTGGCAGAATTCTGAAGTTTTTCAAAATCTGAGATATAGGAAAGAGGCTCTCAAAGGCAAGTGTAGTATTTGTCAGTTTATTGATATATGCGGAGGATGTCGTGGTCGGGCATGGGCCTTGAAGGGTGACTATTTATCTGAGGATTCTTCCTGTTTCATCCATGGAAACGGTGAGAAAATATAAATTTAAGAATGTCATGAGGGAATATTTTCTATCGCAATTTCACATAAATAAAATACATTCAAATGTTATTATCCTCTGCATATTACTCCTTTCCTTCTGTGCACTCAAAGAAAAGATAGAAGTCATTCCCAAAGATACAGAGCAGGAGAAGAAAACTCAGTATGAAAGAGAAGGCTCTTGATTTAGCATTGAGAGCTTCGAGTCATCCCTCTTTTAAAGAAAAGGCAGAACAGTTAATAGTAAAAATAATGAAATCAAAACTATTATTTTGATGAATAATGAAATTCATGTTGTCACTGGAGCATATGGCTATTCAGGGAAATACATAGCCAAACGATTGTTAGATGAGGGTTATGAAGTAAGGACTTTGACAAATTCTTACAATCGGTCGAATCCTTTTGGAGATAGAGTAAAAGCATTTCCTTTCAATTTTGGAAATTTTGAAAAGCTCGTTGAATCATTACGAGAGGCATCTGTTTTATACAACACATATTGGGTTAGGTTTAATTTTTCAGATAATAAAGTTAGTTTTAAACATTCCATTGCTGTTGAGAATACTATAAGGTTATTTGCTGCTGCAAAGAAAGCTGGCATTAGGCGTGTAGTTCATGTCAGTATTACAAACCCCTCAGAGACATCCCATCTTGAATATTTTAGAGAAAAGGCAAGATTAGAAAAAGCTCTAATTGAATCTGGTCTTTTGTATGCTATACTTAGACCAGCTGTATTGTTTGGGAAAGAAGATATTCTGATAAATAATATTGCATGGATTCTCAGGAGATTTCCTGTATTTGGCGTGTTTGGCGATGGAAAATATCGGTTACAGCCAATATATGTGGATGATCTGGCAAAACTGGCTGTGGAGGAGGGAAAGAGAAGAGAAAATAAAATTATCAATGCTATTGGACCTGAGACCTTTACATATCGTGAATTAGTTAAAGAGATAGGTAGAATTATCGGTAAAGAAAGGCCTATCATTTCTATCCCCAACACGATTGGTTATCTTTTTGGATGGGTTATTGGAAAAATAGTCGGAGACGTAATTATAACACATGAGGAAATAGAAGGGTTGAAGGCTGATTTACTGTATACAAATTCTCCACCAGTTGGAGAAACTAAGTTGACTGAGTGGGCAAGAGAGAATTCGTCAATTTTAGGAATAAAGTATCAGAGTGAGCTGGCTCGGAGAAGAAACAGAATAGAGCCATATGAGAGATTGTAGGGATAATAATGTCCCGTCTTTGCATAACTTTACATTTGCTCTGGGATGAAAGTAGGAAAGTGAAATTACCACCCATGGAGAATAACTCAATCAAGCATCATAAGCCGGCAATCAACCCTTCCGACGCCTATTTCTGATTGCTATATCGAGCTGGTTGTCTATGCTCGGCTTTGGCTTTTTGGGAAAAGCCTTATTCGTCTATTTGCGAAAGTGATGGTATTCATCTTACTGTTCTATTCTGCTTTGACAATGGATCTCTCCCAGGGAATTTGACTAAATGCCAATTTTTTGATATTGTTTCAACTTTACCTTACAAGATGTTTTAAATAGGAGGAGAGTTAGATGGGAATTGAAGTTCTGTTCTGGTTAGCCCCTGTAGGTTCTGCGTTAGCTTTAACTTTTGCGTATCTTTTCTTCAGAGCGATGAAACGAGCTCCTGAAGGAGACGAAAGAATGAAAAGTATTGCTTCCTATGTAAAAAGGGGAGCAGTAGCTTACATAAAACAACAGTACAAAGTAGTAGGTATGTTTTTTATTTTTGCTTTTTTATTTTTATTTCTACTTGCTTTTGTATTTAATGTCCAGAGTAAATGGACTCCTTTTTCATTTTTAACAGGAGGGTTCTTCAGCGGATTGTCTGGATTTTTAGGTTTGATGACTGCAACAAGTGCATCAAACAGGACTACTGAAGCTGCCAAGTCTTCTCTGAACAGAGCATTAAAAATTGCCTTCCGTTCAGGAGCTGTTATGGGATTGGTTGTGGTTGGATTGGGTCTTTTGGATATTTCTTTATGGTTTATTATTTTAAGGAAATTCATGGGCGAAATGCGTCTCACAGAAATTACCACTATAATGCTTACATTCGGAATGGGTGCGTCTTCCCAGGCGCTTTTTGCAAGGGTAGGAGGAGGAATATTCACAAAAGCAGCTGATGTGGGAGCTGATTTAGTTGGCAAAGTTGAGGCAGGAATTCCTGAGGATGACCCAAGAAATCCTGCAGTGATTGCTGATAATGTTGGAGATAATGTTGGAGATGTAGCTGGAATGGGAGCTGATTTGTATGAGTCATACTGTGGGTCAATTCTTGCTACTGCAGCTCTTGGAGCAGCTGCTTTCAACGGAACTCCTTTTCAGAAAAACGCAGTAATTCTTCCAATGATAACAGCAGGAATTGGAATTGTACTTTCAATACTTGGAATTTTTGCAGTCAGAACAAAAGAGGAAGCCTCTCAAAAGGAGCTTTTAAAAGCTCTGGCAAGAGGGATTAACTTAAGTTCAGTACTGATATTTATATTGACATTTGTGATGGTGAAATTTTTACTTCCAGATTATGTAGGAATCTGGGGAGCAATTGCATCTGGACTAATAGCTGGCATAATCATTGGTAAATCAACGGAATATTACACATCTCATCAATACAAACCAACAAAAGGTATTGCCTATCAGGCTCAGACAGGACCTGCAACAGTTATAATTGCAGGGATGTCTGTTGGCATGATGTCAACCGGAATTCCTGTTTTTTTCACAGGAATTGGAGTGTTATTGAGTTTTGCATTCAGTGGAGGTTTTAAGGATGTAGGTATAGGATTGTATGGGGTAGGAATAGCTGCGGTTGGGATGCTATCCACTTTAGGTATTACACTTGCCACTGATGCATATGGTCCAATTGCAGACAATGCAGGTGGAAATGCCCAGATGAGTAACCTCAACCCAGAGGTTAGGAAAAAAACTGATGCGTTAGATGCCCTTGGAAATACAACAGCAGCAACAGGAAAAGGCTTTGCTATAGGCTCAGCAGCCCTTACCGCTTTAGCCCTTTTGGCTGCCTATGTTGAAGAGGTTAAAGTAGGAATAATCCGTGCTGTTAGGGGAGCTCAACAGATAATAGTTGGGCCCATTAACGATACTCTTGAAAATGTAAGACATGCAGATATTAATTATTTCATCGAAAAGTACAATGTATCTCTTTTGAACCCGAAAGTTTTAGTTGGGTTGTTTATCGGAGCAATGATGACATTTTTCTTCTGTGCATTAACGATGAGAGCAGTTGGAAGAGCTGCAAATAAAATAGTGGAAGAGGTAAGAAGACAATTCAGAGAAATTGTAGGATTGATGGAAGGAAAGGCTACGGCAGATTATGAATCATGTGTAACAATTTCAACAAGAGGAGCTCAAAGAGAAATGATTTTGCCTTCCCTTATGGCCATTTTTGTTCCTATTTTAATGGGTTTGTTCCTTGGCGTCCCCGGAGTTATGGGACTGCTTGCAGGTGCTCTCACAACTGGTTTTGTTGTTGCAATAATGATGGCTAATGCTGGAGGAGCATGGGATAATGCAAAAAAATACATTGAAGAAGGAAATTTAGGTGGAAAAGGCTCTTATGCTCATAAAGCAGGAGTAATTGGAGATACTGTTGGAGACCCATTCAAGGATACATCAGGGCCTTCTTTGAATATATTGATAAAGTTAATGAGCATGGTGAGCGTTGTTGTAGCAGGTCTTACAGTAAAATATGAGCCAATTATCGGAAAATTTTTAGGGTTGAAATAAGTTTTTTAATTTAATTGAGTAATAGCAGCTATTGAATATATTATAATATCGTCAGTTATTTCATTACCAAATTTTATAAAAGGGGGATGGAATGGATGATTTTATTGCAAGTATATATTATTTTAAAGACCCCGGGCCTCAAAATACAGAAAGGACACTGGAGCTATCAAAGAGAAGGGCAGCAGAGCTAAAATTAAAAAATATTCTTGTTGCATCAACAACTGGAAAAACAGGAGTTTTAGCTTCTAAAATTTTTAAAGGATATAATCTTATAGTTGTTTCCCATTCAACAGGCTTTGCAAAACCTGATTACCAGGAAATGACTGAAGAGAATAGAAAGAAAATTTTAAAAGAAGGAGCAAAAATCTTAACTTGCCAGCATGCATTCGGTGGAGTGGGAAGAGCAGTTAGAAAAAAATTTGGAACATATGAAACAGAGGAAATAATTGCAAATGCATTAAGAATTTTAGGAGAGGGTTTTAAAGTAGCATGTGAGATAACATTGATGACAGCTGATGCAGGACTGATAAGAACAGATGAAAAGGCAATAGCTATTGGAGGAACTGACAGGGGAGCTGATACAGCTATTGTAGTTCTTCCTTCAAATTCTCAAACTTTTTTTGATATGAAAGTATTTGAAATAATATGTAAGCCTTTAGCGCCCAGATTTTGACAGAACTTTTAACTCAATTGCTTCTACCTTTCGATAAACCTTATTGAATGTTAAAACTTTATCATCCACGGTTAATAAACGTTTTATGGAAATATTAAATAGTCTTTCATTCTCCTTTAAGTAGGGAAGAATAAGCTCCCAATCCTTTTCAGTCGTCTCGGTAAATTTTCCTCCGTTTAGCTGTCCTTCATCAACTTTAAATAGAGGATCTCTAATGTAAATGGCTCCCCCTGATGCAAGGGAGAATAGATTTCCTCCAGGGTAAGGAGTTTCCAATTCATTTATTTCTCCTTTTTCATTGAATTTTAGCCCATTTAGAATAACAAACCCTCCTCCTTCAAAGGGATTGCCAGCCATAAATGATTCTGCCAGATAATCAAGGCATGTTCCATTTATGACAACTCTTGGGCTGCCTACAGCATTTATTAAGGGTCTTCCTGCAGCATTTCCAAGAACATATACTTCACCACCCTTAGCTCCATACATAAAAGTCTGGCCAACATCTCCATAAATTACGACTTTTCCACTTTTTAAGATCTGTGCAACCTGATCCTGGGCATTTTCATGCACAAAAATTTCCGCCCCATCAAGACCTGAAGCTAAATAATCACCTGAACTGCCAAAAACATCAATTCGAACATCATTTGATCTTGGACCCAATCCGCAACCACAAAATCTCTGACCCCTCCAGTTAAAAGTTATCAAATTTTTCCAGCCCATCTGATGAGCTCTTACAATAAATCTGGAGATTGATTGGGTTCCCTCAGATGGGAAATTCTCACAATTAATAACAAGAATTTCTTGCTTGTTTTTTGACGGTGTCAACGAATCTTTTCTATTCCAATCTACATAGTGATAAAAACCTGCAATTTTCTCTTCGAAGGGTAATGATAAGAATATCTCGTTTAGATATTTTTCAGTTTGGGATAAGACATATACTCTTTCTCTTATTGGTATTCTCCATCTGTAGTCAATGGTTTGAGTTAACTCCATTATTTTTTCCGAGACATCTCTATCTTCTTTAGATCTTTCACTTATTAATTCAATTGATGGACAATCGTTTTCTTTCCTTGTTGAGATTATCTTTCCAAATTTATCTGTTACAATTAAGTTATTTTCTTTTACAGTAAAGATAAATGCTCCGCCATCCGTATAACTTCCGCCTCTTGCATTCCAGTATAGATCAGCGTATGGCAAAAACCTTCCATCTTCGGAATGCAAGCTTCGTAATGTTGCATCTATTGCTTGCTTTTCGCTTGCTATAAGACCGATATTTACGCCATTCTCCTGAAGGGCGAAGACCTGGGGTCTGAGCATTGATGTATCTGTAATCCCGAGGAGTTGAAAACTCTTTTGGTTGATATTTGCTCTACCGATTATAAAAAACCAGGGACCATCAGGAGAGCTATGTATATGGGATGCTTGAATTGTTCGATATATCTCTCTTTTCTCTTCTGGCAGCATATAAAAATCCCTTTCAGTAGTGGGTGCCATAGCCTCAATTAAGTATTCGAGAGGGTATTCATAAATTCTGTTTAGTAGGTCAAAAAGTAGCACTGAGACTTCTGTATCAGTCAGGAAAAGAGGATAGATGTTTCTCTGACTGAGGTATTCAGTTATTGAATAGTAATTTGCAAAATCTCCATTATGAACGAGAGCTTCATCCATTCCAATAAATGGATGGGCACCTCCTGGATGCCAGACTTTTCCTTTGGTAGGATATCGCTGATGACCAATCCATATATGAGCTTTAAGATTCTCTAATTTATAGTATTTTATGACTTGTTCTGCATATCCCACAATTTTCAGAATAATCATATTTCGACCATGGGACAAAACAAAGGCCCTTTTTTCTCCAAGGGAAGCATAAAATTTTTTATTTAACTTGTAAGTGTTTTGATAGATAAATTCATCTTCAACCTTTCTCCTATCCAGGCCAGTTAAATTATTTTCAATAATAAATAGATTGAGTATCTCTTCTTTAACTCGACAGAAATACCTCCATACCCCAGGAGGTTCAATTTCCAAGCCATCGATTTTTCGATAATCATCCAAAGTTGGAAGCTGATAATAGGTATGAACATTAAGAAAGGAAAATATGAATTCATCTTCAACCTGTTTTCTGGAACTTGAGTCAAGATAGGCTATCTGAATTAAGTAATCTTCTTCAAGGATTTCTTGATTAACACCGAGTTGATTTGCATCAAGTCCAAAAGCTGCAACACCTCCGCCTTTACTGTTTCCTCTGTTGTGCATCTGAATTAGAGCCTGCATTATGTGTTTTCCTGAAATTTTTTCATTGCATGCTAACCCAACAACACCGCAACCTCCCTCTCCTTCTGATTTTTTAATTCTGTTATAGGGAGGAGAAAGGTCTTTTCGGGATTCAATTAATTTAATCGAGTCGTTATTTTTCATCTGCATACCTCAAGAAATCAGTTCGACCTCTCAATTCATTTATGTCTTTTAACCCAAGCTGGTAGAGAATCAGTTTCAATTGTTTTTGCCATACTGCATAAAGATTTATTATGCGTTGAGCTCCCCAGGAGGGGCTGATTTGTTTATCAAGCTCAGGGTCAGTTGTTGCAATACCACGGGGACATCCTCTTCCGCTTTCACAATTACCACACCTCACACATCCAAGGACAACAAGTTCTGCTGTTCCTATTATTGCTCCATCTGCACCGAGGGCAATAGCTTTTGCTATGTCATAGGCATTTCTAATTCCTCCGCTTGCCATAAGTACTATTTCATCTCGGACACCCTCTCCAAGGAGAAATTTATGAACCTTTGTAATGGCATACTCTATGGGCATAGCAATATTTTTTTTGGCAATTTCAGGAGCAGCACCAGTTCCTCCGTAACCTCCATCCAGATGAATAATATTAGCTCCTGCATAATAACTTCCAACTGCTACCATATCCACATCTGAAGGCGTTGAAACCTTAACCGAAATTAAAGCTTCAGGATTTATCTGTTTTACCCAGTCAATGTGCTTTTTGTGGTCTTCGACTGAATAGACACTATGGAAAGGAAAGGGAGAGAATAGAGAAGTCCAGGGAACAGCCTCTCTCATTTTTGCGACTGCAGGGGTGTTTTTGTCGCCGAGGAGATGTCCTCCCAGACCTGGTTTTGCACCCTGAGCATATTTGAATTCGAGGATTCGTGCTCTTTTTATAGTTTCTTCTCTCACCCCAAACAATCCAGTTGCTATCTGGGTAATGACATGGTCCATGTAAGGTATGAGTTCATCAGGATATCCTCCTTCTCCAGTCGATGTAAAAGTTTCCCAGGCTTTTGCTGCCATTGCTCGGGCTAACATTGTTGGAAGACTTATTGAACCGAATGACATGCCTGCGCCATACCAGGGAATTGGAATGCTTATGCTATTGCCTTCTGAACGCCGATTTAAACTGATTGATGTATTTATTTTATCAACCTCTTCCCAGATTATTGAGCTGTGGTTATTATTAATAAAATCAAATTTGTCAAAGCCTCCTTCAGATGCACCAAATTTATATTCAAAATTCCCGTTGGGTATTTCTCCTGTTTCTGCTTGCTGCCATGTAGTAATTATTAAATCAGGGGTCCATCGAAAATCTCCGAGAGTTTTCCATTGAGGGTCTAATTCAATGTTTATCGCCTCCACAGGACATTTTTTAATGCAATAAAATGGTTTTTTCTTACAATCTGGACCGACGCAATTAAAAGACCTTGGAGTTGAAATAAAATTTAAACCATCCACTCTTTCAAACACACCATAAGGACATATCTCAACACATAGTCCACAATGAAAACACTCATCACTCAAAGAAACTCGAAATTTACTAATTTCATTGCGGAAAGTTGATGGACAGTACCTTATCTCAATATTATTCATTTATATGAGCCTTTTCGTTAAATATAAACTCAAAAGATTCTCTTTCAATTTCTTCATAAAACATAGCCCTTCCGACCTCACCCCGTAGTCTTCTCACATCTCTTATTCCCATTGCGCTCAATATTTCGAGAAGCTGATCCCTCCAGGCACATATCATGTTTATGATACGCTGTCTGGCCATTTCTGAATCAAACTTTTTTATTTCTATCGGACATTTTTCTATATTACAATCTTTACACACTCGACATCCGATTGAAACCAGTAAAGAAAGGTCAAGAACCACTGCGTCTGCTCCACAGATTATTAATTTTGGAACATGTTCAGCAGCTGCAATCCCACCCTTTCCTATTATTGTAATTTCATCACGCACACGATTCTTAATGAATTCAAGGTGTAATTTTCTTATTACTTCTGAAATAAATATGTTACCCTCAAAGCTTTTTCCATGATTATCTGCATAAAAACTCAATACATCTGCCCTTGCATTCAGGAATTGTTTAACAATTTCATCAGAGATAAAAGGATTGGTAATTCCAAGAGAAATTAAAGAACCTTGATTTTTGTTTTTCAATTTACTTAGAGCCAATTCAAGTTCTGTAATAGAAAATTCTGAAGGCAAAACTATTTCTATAAAGTTAACCTCTTTCCAGAGGTCTGAATCAATAGTAAATATCTTTTCAAGGGAGCATCGCAAAGCTATTGATTTAAGATAAGGTTTTAGTTCGTCAGAGTAATTCTCGATGTCTAAATACGCAAAAGTTTCAATCTCTTCAGCAGCTTTTATAATTGAAAAAATGATATTTTTCGAATTAAGTCCCAATGGATTTGTATCAAATATCATCGGAACCTGTATTTCATAGAAATTTGGCAAGTTTAATTTTTCAAAATAAGTGAGCCAGGCTAATTTTCTTCCGATATCAACTGCTGTAGCGATGTATTCTCTTCCATGAATTCCATCCCTTGTAGGTCGAACTATTTCTGACATATCTGTCCATATAGAATCAAAGCCCGAGCCTTTGAATGGACCTCGATAACCTGCACCGTATACAGGAATCTTTCCCTCTTCTGCTTCATTCCAGATTGTAAAGATTTTCTGCGGAGTCCAGTAAGAATTTCCTAAATTTTCATATTCACTATTGTTAATCATTTTAAGAGCCTGCTGAGGACAGTTTTGAATGCAGGAAAAGCAGTTCTTACAGAGATAGCTAATTGGCTCAGACATCTTGCGAGGATCATTCAAGTCACGTTTATGGACATTGTAAATGCAGAAATTAATGCATCGACCACAATTTAGACATTTCGCATCTCGTATTATCTGGAACTTACCAATCTGGTTTGAGGGTAATTTTACTGGAGAGGTTTCTATGTGATATTTTTTATACATTATGCATTTCCTTTCGGTTATTTTCCGGAATACTCAGCAGATCGAGGAGTCGAATATACTCCTGACTGGATTCAATTTGTTTTACAAATTCATCTATTTTCTCTTCAGGGCGTCCGAATTTATTTTCTACAATGGACTCGAGCTTATCCCATAAAGGGGACAATTTTAACTTACTCTGGCATACATTTTCGCATAGTTTACAGTGTAAACACAGGAATACATTCTCAGCAATTTGTTTTGGAACGAAATTCCCATTGAGTAACTGTTTTAACAGGAAAAGTTTTCCTTTTGCTGTTACTATTTCGTTTCTATCTTTTAAATATGCAGGGCATATTATAGTACAGGCTCCACAGTTCGCGCAGGCATCTGTTTCAGAGAATGAATTTTTAGCCTTCCTGGAGTTATGATTATGATTTTTAGAAAGATATTTAGTAAAAGTATTAGGAATTGAAAATGGATAACTCAATAAATATGCTGACTTTAAAAGATATGTAATTTTCTTGTCGACTGAAAAGGATTTGCCGTAGTTTATTAAATTCATGGGATCAACTTCCTTTTTGAAACTTCTGTATTTCCTTATTTCTTCTTCAGAAAATTTTTTATTCAGTAAAGGCAGGTTCCATGTCCCGATTCCATAAGGTTTTCCTCCGGAGCTTAATGCAATTCGGTTTAGAGAATATGTTAAAAGAAGATGAAGAAAATGGGTTAATTTCTTTGATTCAGAAGGGAAAATTGTAAATAAAACAGCTTCTCTGTTGTTTATTAGCGTTGCCTCTGTTGATAATTGAACGCCATAATTTTCAGAAAACTCTCTGGTATTTTTCATATATTGATTGAGATTCTTGATTGGGAGAATGTTTTCACAGCCAAGGATAGATGGGTAGAAATGTTTTATAGAAAATGGAAAAAATCTTTCGTTCCATAAAAATGATGTTAGATAATCTTCAGCTAAAATTCCTTCTTTATTCTTTACCAGATTCAGGAACGCTTCATCTTGTGAGTTACCTTCAAACACAACACAAGAACGCCTTCCAATTGAGGGAATGAAACTTTTCCGTTCAGAAATAAATTTTTATGCTCTAATCTATATCTATCAAAATAGGATACATGGGATGGGACGATTTTTGTCGATTTAAAAACATCAGATAAAAACTCTACAGCCTGTGAGATAGTTTCGAAAAGAACAAGATATGGTTTAGCTAAGTTAGTTTCTCGAATTTTAAGCTTCACCCTGGTTATTATTCCCATTTGACCTTCAGTTCCAATGAAATACTTAAATTTTGGATCCTTACTGCCGATTACCATTGAATTATCAGGTGTTATAACTTCGATTGATTCAACAAGGTTTGATATATGGCCATACTTAAAGCTATTAATTCCATAACCTCCTGTCGATAACCAGCCACCAACTGTTGAAAACAAACTTGTTGGGTAAGTGTAAAGGTCAAGAGAGAATTTCTTCAAGAAAAGCTTTAACTCCCACCATCTCAAACCTGCTTCAAAATAAATTGTTTTATTTTTTTCATCTAAATCTAAGATTTTATTTAAATGCGTAAGGTCAGCCATTATAGATTTTCTAAGGGGGATAATGCCTCCCATTCCTGAAGTTGCTGCTCCGCGAGGAATTATCGAGAGTTTATTTTTTCTGGAATATGAAAATATCCATTTTATATCGTCAATATTTTCAGGTTGATACACAAATTTTATTTTTGGAAATTTATCTTTTATAAAATCAGGAAGTTCAACTGATTCTTTTTTGTATAATTTGACTTCAAGGTTAGAATCAAATATCATTTTTTTGAAATTTGAGTTTAAAAAACAATATTTTCATAAGTAAATATTTTAAAATATATTACTTTCAATTGTCAATAATTTTTTTTAAATTATTTACAATTATATTAAATATAGATAAAAATTCTTACAAATAAAAGGAGGAGAAATGGCTGATGAGTTGGAGAGAAAAATTGTTAGAGCTCTTAACCAGAATGCAAGGAAAAGTTTTAGAGAAATAGCAAAAGAATTGGGAACATCTGCTCCAGTAGTTATAAACAAGATAAAAAAACTTGAAAAATTGGGTGCAATAAAAGGGTATATTCCAGTAATAGATCCTGAATACTTTGGGTATAATTTAATTGCTGTTATCGCTATAAGAATTTCCCATGGGAAACTAATCGAGACTCAAGAAAAAATAGCAGAAGACCCCCATGTATGTGCAGTTTTTGATGTTACAGGTGAATGGGATTCAATAGTCGTAGCCCATTTTGAAGGTAGAGGAGATTTAAATAAATTTATAAAGAATGTCCTTTCTCAGAGATACGTTGATAGAACAGTTACTCATATTGTCCTTAATGTAGTAAAAGACGAACGAAGACTTATAATTTGATATGGAAAGGCTCATTCACTGATACATCTAAGGATAAAGAAGGAAAAATAGAAATCGAATTGAATTTTAATTTAAAATTTATTAACATAAAAACAACAAATAAACTGGAAGTGAGTTATGAAGAGGGAAAAAGATTTCTCAAACTCAGAAGAAAAATCAGCAGAATACACATTTGATGATATATTGGGATAAGTAGAAGAACTCTTTACAGGAAGATAAAAGTATACAATATTAATCTCTCTAATACTATTGAATAAAAATTAGTCTCTTAAAATGTGTAACATTTTGTCACTTTTATAGCTATATAAACCTAATAAAATCAATATTTCAGAGATTATAAAAAATATGTATCATTTTGTCATAATTTTACATCTGAAAAGAACTGTAAATAAAAGATTTAAGCCATACTTAAAAATTTGTGTCAGAATGTTATAATTTCGAATTTTTAATAAATTCTAAGTTATTGATAAATATAATAAATGAATTTGGTATATGATTTGCTTATTTTTGAATGATGAATAAAAAAGAGAAAGGAGATAAAAATGAAAGTGAAGAAGCTTATTTTTTCTTTCTTACTACTGATATTTGCATTCTCTCTGGTGATAGGTATTCTTCTTGCCATTTCTACGCAAGTCTCAGCAGTAAAATGTCCTGGCGGTATCTGTCATTTAGTATATGACCCGGTTGATAACTTTTTCTATTGCTTAGGTAGCCCCAGCAATTGTTGCTGTGATTGAGGTTGGAAAAGAGAAAAAAGTATAGTATAATTTTTAAGAAAAAAAGAGATTAATCATATGAAGAAGAGAATCATACTATTTCAAATAGTCTTTTGCATTTTAAGTGGGACTGCGTTTAGTTATTCCTCTTTTAAAGATGTTTTTCAATTAAAAGAAATGATAACTTTATCTCCATCTATTTTTTTAGGGTCAATTCACGATTGTGCAGTGGATAGAGAAAAAAATATTTGGATAGCTGATTCGAGAAAATTTGACATTAAAAAAATCGACAAATATGGCAATTTTCTGTTTTCTTTAGGTCGAAAAGGACAAGGCCCAGGTGAATTCTTGTTCCCAAGTGGCATATGTATAAAAGGAGATGAAATCTACGTCGTCGACCCAAGAAGGAGGGATTTGCAAGTCTTCCAAAAAGATGGAAAATACAGATATTCTTTTAAAATCCAGGACGGACGCTTCATAAAACTCTCCTCCAAAGGATATATTGTCATCTCAGCTCCGTTGATAGAAGGGGAAAGGAAGAGTTCTTGTATTCATTTATATGATAATAAAGGAAAAAAACTCAAATCTTTTCTCCCCATTTCTGATTTTGCTTTAAAAAATCATCTTATTTCAGATGGAGTTTTCTTTGATATTGATTCGCATGATAATATCTATACAATCCAAGAAATGGATTACACTATTTATAAATTTACCCATGAAGGCAATTTTTTGAAATTTTTTTCAAAAAGAAATTTCTATTATACCCCTCCTCCTGATAAACCATTTAAAGAGTTTTATTCTCGAGCAGCGCTGACAAAGTGGATTGAAAGCTGGGTACATATCGTAGATATTAAGATTGTAAATAAATTTTTGATAGTAAATCTATATAAACCCAATCCAGAACAATATATTTTAGATATTTATGATCTTGAAGGTAATTTTATTGTAGGTGGTTTAAATCCTGATGGTCGATTGGTCTGTAGCGATGATGATAAATTATATTTTTTAAAGGAAGAAGAAAAAGGCTCTGAGACAATTTATAAACTATTGAAATTTTCTATTAAAGTGGATAGGTTAAAATCTTTTAAATAATGACTGACAGAATATTGACGATTTTCCCTAAAAATCTAGAGAGAGAAAAACATAGAATTTGATGCAAGATGGAAATAAAACTAACTAAAAATTTACTCATAATTGTTTCAATTTTTTTAATTGCATCAAACCTCATAATATGGAGCATTATATTAACAAGAGGATTATTGATTAAAGGCGATTTATTTTTCTATTCATTCCTTAAGAAGAGAACCTATGAAATTAATTTACCACAATTTAGATTGAGAAACTCTGATGGAAAAGAGTCTCTCTCTAACAAAGATTTGAATGCAAAATTAAATATACTTATTTTCTTTACATTAGAGGATTGTCCCATCTGTCTTTATGAAGCTGAGTTTTGGGGTAAAGCTTCCCAGAAATTTACAGAAAAAGAAGTTAAATTAATCGGAATTACCGCTGAGAAAGAAAAAGAGAAGATTTTAAGGTTTTATAAAGAGTATGGCTTATCATTTACCATACTTTACGACGAGAATGGGCATTTAAAGGATAGAATTCTCTCAATAAAATCAATGTTGAAAATTGGCCTTTACACACCTTTTAAAATATTTATAAACACCCAGAAAATAATTCATGTTGAGGGTCCCTCAAAAGATCTTTATCAACAAAGAGGATTCCCTGATAGAATCTTAGAGTTATTAACCAGAATCACAGAGATACACCCCTGAAGCAAGGCAATGGAGGTCTTAAAAGATATCTCTGGTCAGGGAATCGCAGGTAACTTAAAGGTATAATTCAAATCCAAGAATCTCTTGCACTAAATTTTTTATTACAAAGTTCTTGAGAATTTGAGAATTTAACCTTTTTTCCTGTAAGAAAATATTGCACTTTTTAGAGAAGAAAAATCTCAAATCCAATATTTTCAGACACTTCCCACTTTGATATGAAGATTGATATAAAATTGAGGCTGTTCAATAAAGGAAGGCTTTTTTGAGGTTGTTTTAAGAAATGAGAACATTAAAGCATAGTAAAGAGCAAGGACAGAGAAGGAAAATTTTTAGCAAGTCTTTTTTCGGAAGTTTCGGTAAGAAAAATCTGGGACAGCTCGCAGATCTTTACTTTTCAATGGT
This sequence comes from Acidobacteriota bacterium, assembly GCA_040756905.1. Classification (NCBI taxonomy): domain Bacteria; kingdom Pseudomonadati; phylum Acidobacteriota; species Acidobacteriota bacterium. The sequence continues at coordinate 39,080 of JBFLYD010000048.1, read as the reverse complement.
TTGCGAGTTATTGAAAAGCCTTTTAATAGTATTAGAGAGGGGAAATTCTAGAATTCAGATTCTCACTTTCTTTGGAGAATGCATAAAGATATATCCTGCACCAGCAATTCTATCAATAAGTAGCAGAATATGGTTTACAAAGAGTGGAACTTATTACTATAATACAGAAGGATATTTATCAGATAGTCTTATACTCCATCGTACATTAGAAGGCAAAGAATTGGTAAGATATGGAAAAATCTTTGGTGAGAAGTTCAGCGTTTACAATTTTGAAACTAAGCTTATAAAGAAAGGAGAAATCCCAGATAGGTATAAAAATCAAGTTTTTCCAGTTGCTGATTTAGATGGGTCAGTGTATTGCATTCACTCTGCTCTACCCATTGTGAAGAAGTTCTCCTCAAATGGTGACCTTATCTTGGAGAAAAACCTTGATCTACCTGAATTTAAACAAATCTTCTCAAACTGGATAAAAGCTAACAGAGATGCTCCACCTTATATGTCCTTTAGTTTATCATATTGGAAAGATATTGAAATCTCAGAGAATGGAGATTTATTTTTATTGGTTAATTTATCAGAAAGGATGATAATTTACCGTATGGATAAAAATGGAAATATCTCAGCACGCTATATTGGTGTTCAGGATAGTATTACAATGATAGATGTTAAGGGAAGAAATTTATGGGCATTTGGTGGGAATAGCCATAAATTTTACCATTTTATTTTATAAAATAAAACTGCGTGAATTAACTTATATATTTTGCAGGCCTTTTGGATTTACCTGAGTTCGATTAGAATTTCTTCCTGGTTCATATTAAAAAGTGAAATCTGGAATAGAAGAAAAAAATTTTTCTTGACATTCTACATATTGTAGTATATATTTAAAAATTACGATGAAAATATTATTTAAATCATCAAAGCAGGGAATGGAGAAAATACTTGGAAAGCTTGAGAAATCCATTCTTGAAACCCTCTGGGAAAGAGATGGAATTTGCGGGAGGGAAATCTATCAGAAAATATCAAAAAACAAAGAGATTGCTTACACAACAGTATTAACTGTTCTGGACAGGATGGTTAAAAAGGGAATTGTGGACAGAAAAAAGGTCGATAATATTTATCTTTATTATCCATCGATGAAAAAAGAAGAATTTGAGCGTTTTGTTACTTCGAACATTATAAAGGGCATTTTTGATATTGCTCCAAGTCAGGCAATTTCAACATTTGCGGATATATTATCGGAGATGAATGAATCTGAAATTAATAAATTTTTTAAATTAATTGAAGAAAAAAGAAAGGCTGAAAATCAATGAGCGGAGATATAAGAAAATTTAACAAAATAAACAATTTTTTAATTTTTTCATTTACATTTCTTTTTTCAATCGTACTCTTGATAATCTACTTAAATTTTTCATATCCCCATCAGAACATTTTAAATTTATTTTATGAAAAGTGTATAAGAAGATGTTTTGAAATAATATCAACTAACTTAAAGTTATTTCTTACCCTGAAATATATTCTGATTTTCTTCCTGCTAACTCTTTTTGTTTATTCGTTAATAAAAACTCTTTATAAATTTTTTAAAGCCTATGCCTATTCTAAATCTTTAGAAAAAACAGATTTCCCTTCAAAGATTAAAAGGATAATTAAAGATTTGTCGATAAAAGAGAATAGAATTATTTCTTTTAAAAACGATTTTAACATTGCATTTACCTCTGGTTTAATTTTTCCAAAAATATATGTTTCAACAGGCCTTATTGAATCTTTAAATGAAGAGGAAATTAAAGCCGTCCTTTTACATGAAAAAAGTCATCTGAAAAGAAAAGATCCTTTAAAAAGCATAATTTTGTATTTTTTCTCAAGCTTATTTTCTTTCCTTCCAGTGTCAAAGAATATATTTTCAATTTTCAAAAGATGCTCTGAGTTTATGGCAGATGATTATGCTCTGAATTTTTCTGGCCCTTCATTGAATCTTGCATCTTCTCTTTTAAAGATAAAAAAGAATAACATCGATTCTGTAAGAAATTTTATAAATTTCTATAAAGATGAGTTTATAAATGAAAGACTTGAAAGATTGTTGAACATAGAAAATAAAAATTATAGAAAAAAATTTCCTGTCAAAAAATTGATTTTAAGCATTTTCATTTATTTTTTTCTCATCCTTTCAATCTTTCCCTATGAAAAAACATTTCATAGAGAAGTTAACCATCAGGCTGACCTTTCATATAAATGCTTCTGCTGTGAAATGAAAAATTCAAACACAGTTCAGTATTTTTGTCACAGATAATTCAGGAGGAATAAATGAAAAAAATTTTAGTTTTAGCCTTTATAATTACAGGAATATTGTCCATTAATGTCTACAACCAGGAAAAAACCTTAAGTTTAGATGAATTAATTAGCTTGGCTCTTGAGAGAAACCCTAAGATTAAATCGATTAAAAATTTAGTGGAAGCGAAGAAATTTAGAGTAACTCCTGAAAAAACTCTTCCTGACCCTGTTATTGGTTTTAATGTAAAAAACATTGGCATTGATAGATTTTCAGTTGGAGAAGAGATGATGAGTGGAATTGGATTTTCATTTTTCCAGATAGTTCCATTTCCAGGAAAACTTCAATTGAAAGGCGAAATTGCAACAAAGAGAGCCCTTCAAACTGAAGAAAGTCTGAAAGCTGAAACACTTTCTCTTATTAAAGAAATAAAAGAATTATATTCAAGGCTATTTTACTACAATAAAGCTATTGAGATATTGACAAAGAAAAAAGAGATTTTAGAAAAAGGTCTTAAACTTGCAGAGGTAAAATATGCAGTGGGTAAAGGTATTCAGTCAGATGTATTCAAAGCTCAGGTTGAAATCTCTAAAATTGAAGAAATGATAATTCCAATAAGAGAAATGATTAGAATTGTTAGAGCAAATATCAATTCAGTTCTTGATTTCCCTCCCGAAAGACCTGTGGGTATACCTGAGGAAATTCAATTTTATGAGCTTAAAATTGAATTAAACAAGCTATATGAAGAAGCTATGAAAAAATCCCCTGTTTTAAGGGAAGCCGAGTTAATAATTGATGAAAATTTTAATGAGGTTGAGCTGGCAAAAAAAGAATTTTATCCAAATTTTATGGTACAGGGAGGCAAGGATTTTAAAGGGCCTTTTAAAGACATGTATGAAATAATGGTTGGAATAGAGGTTCCTCTTTATTATAAGAAAAAACAGGCAAACCTTTTAAGTGAATCTCTTTCAAAGCTCAGCAGTTCAAAAAATAGTTATACTTCCATGAAAAATGAAATATATTTTATGTTAAACGATAATTTTATCATGGCAAAAACATCTGAGAATTTGATTGAACTTTACAAGGATAGGATCATTCCTCAGGCTACTTTAACTCTTGAATCCTCCCTTGCCAATTATCAGGTAGATAGAGTTGATTTTTTAACCCTTCTTTCTGACATAAATAATTTATTTACATATGAAATGGATTATTTCAAGGAGTTAAGCAATCTATGGATTTCCACTGCAAAAATTGAAGAATTAACCTCATTAGAAATCATTAAATAATAAGGAGCTGATTATGGGAAAAACGTATAAAATAGCGAAATTAAGCATAATCTTTTCTCTTCTGTTTTTGTTCATTGTATTTTCAACTTCCTGTAAAAAAACCGAACAGACTGAAAAAATTAAATCAAAAGAAACTTCTATGGAACATGCTGAGCATAAACATTCAGGAGATAAAAAACAGGCTGAAAAGAAAACCCTTTACCACTGTCCGATGCATCCCAACTACATATCTGATAAACCGGGCGAATGTCCTATCTGTGGGATGACTCTGGTTCCCATAGAGGAAGAAGAGCATGAGAAGATGGAGATGCCTGAAGGAACTGTAAGGATAAGTCCTGAAAAACAGCAATTGATAGGAGTTACATTTGGAAAAGCAGAATACAGAAATTTAGAAAAAATTATTAGAACAGTAGCAAGATTTACCTATGATGAGACAAAACTAACCTATATAAATACAAAATTTCCAGGATGGATAGAAAAATTATATGTGGACTATACAGGTAAGCTTGTTAAAAAAGGACAGCCCCTTTTTTCAATCTACAGCCCAGAACTTGTATCTGCCCAGGAAGAATATCTATTAGCCTTAAAGGCTAAAGGATATTTTGAGGGTAAGGTTTACAATGAAGTAACGAGCAGCACAGATACTCTCCTTGATTCAGCCAGAAGAAGGTTAATTTATTGGGATATAACTGAAGAGCAAATTAAAGAGCTTGAAAAATCCAGAAGACCTCTAAAAACCATGGAATTTTATGCTCCTTTCACTGGGTTTGTCGTAGAGAAAAATATTCTTCAGGGAAAATATGTAATGCCTGGAGAGAATTTATACAGGATCGCTGACATCTCGAACATCTGGGTTTTAGCAGATATCTATGAGTATGAGTTACCTTTTGTTTCAATAGGACAGAACGCAACAGTTGAGCTTCCTTATTTTCCTGGGGAGCAATTTATAGGAAAAATAACTTATATCTACCCGTACTTAGAAACCGAGACAAGAACTGTGAAGGTAAGAATTGAATTTCCAAACAAAGATTTTAAACTAAAGCCAGATATGTATGGAAATATTAATTTAAAGCTAAATTTAGGAGAAAAGCTTACAATCCCCGAGAGTGCAGTGCTCGATTCAGGAAAAAGAAAATTAATTTTTATCGACCGGGGAGAGGGATATTTTGAGCCAAGGGAAGTAAAATTAGGCTCGAAAATTGATGATTATTATGAAGTTATTGAAGGAGTTAAAGAGGGAGAAAAAGTTGTTACCTCAGCAAATTTCCTTATCGATTCTGAAAGCAAATTAAAATCAGCGATAAAAAAGCCCCATGAACATTGAATAGAGAGGATTTTAAATGATAGAAAAAATTATTGAATGGTCAGCAAAAAATAGATTTTTCATATTCATTGGAGTTGTCTTTGCTGTATTTTATTCTATCTGGTGTATCAAAAGCATCCCTCTCGATGCTATTCCTGACCTTTCTGATACCCAGGTAATAGTCTTTTCAAGGTGGGACAGACCTCCTGATATAATTGAAGACCAGGTAACTTATCCAATAGTTACTTCCCTCCTCGGTGCACCAAAAGTAATAGATATCCGGGCATTTTCAGATTATGGTTTTTCTTATGTGTACATAATTTTTGAAGATGGAACAGATGTCTATTGGGCAAGAACGAGAGTTCTTGAATATTTAAGCAAAGTAATTCCAGTCCTTCCACCAGATGTCAGAGTTGAGTTAGGACCTGATGCCACTGGAATTGGATGGGTATTTCAGTATGCTCTTGTTGATAAATCAGGGAAACATTCTATCGAAGATTTAAGAGCCTTTCAGGACTGGCATCTTAGATATTCACTTCAATCTGTTAGGGGAGTTGCAGAAGTTGCATCCGTTGGAGGATTTGTAAGGCAGTATCAGGTTGTTGTTAACCCTGAATCTCTTTTATCTTACAACATTCCTCTTCATGAAGTTATCATGGCAATAAGAAAAGCGAACAATGACATTGGTGCAAGGTTGATTGAAATTTCTGGCACTGAATATATGGTTACAGGAAGGGGTTATGTAAAATCAATAAAAGATTTAGAAGAGACAGTTTTAAAGAATGATGCCAATGGAGTTCCTGTAAGAATAAAGAGTGTGGCAAATGTTGTTTTAGGGCCAGATATAAGAAGAGGTGTGGCTGAACTGGATGGCAAGGGAGAAGTTGTGGGTGGAATTGTTGTTATGAGGTATGGAGAAAATGCCCTGGATGTTATTAAAAGAGTTAAACAGAAATTGAAAGAAATTAAACTTCCAGAGGGTGTTGAGGTAATTACAACTTATGATAGGTCTGATTTGATTCAACGCTCTATTAACACTCTAAAAACAAAACTTTTTGAGGAAATTTTAGTTGTATGTTTAGTAATACTTACTTTTCTCTGGCATATAAGGTCTGCATTAATTCCGATTGTTACTCTTATATTTGCAGCATTGCTTTCGTTTATTCCCATGTATTACATGAAACTTACGTCAAACATCATGTCTCTTGGAGGAATTGCAATTGCAATTGGAGCAATGGTCGATGCATCGATTATTCTTGTAGAGAATGCCCATAAAAGGCTTGAACATTATGATGAATCATCTGGAATCTCTAAGTTTGAAACATTAATATCTGCTGCAAAGGAAGTTGGAAGGCCAATATTCTTCAGTCTTCTTGTGATTGCAATTTCGTTTATGCCGATATTTACCCTCGAAGCCTTTGAAGGAAGGCTTTTTAAACCTCTTGCATTTACAAAAAATTTTGCAATGGCTTTTGCTGCTATTGTTGCTATAACAGTTGCTCCTGCGCTGATGGGCCTTTTTATAAGAGGAAAGATTCGCTCAGAAGAGAAGCACCCTGTTAGTAAATTTTTATTTAGAATTTATGAACCTTCAATTAATTTTATTTTAAAAAGACCACTCAAAATTATTATTCTTGCTATTTTGATTGTTTTAACCACAATCCCTGTATATTTTAAACTCGGTTCAGAATTTATGCCTCCTTTAAATGAAGGTTCAATTTTATACATGCCAACAACACTTCCGGGAATTTCTGTCACAGAAGCAACACGGCTTCTTCAAATTCAGGATAAACTGTTGAGGTCGTTTCCAGAGGTAGAAAGAGTTTTTGGAAAAGCAGGAAGGGCTGTAACTTCTACTGACCCTGCACCATTTTCAATGATGGAAACTACAGTAATTTTAAAACCCCAGAATGAATGGAGAAAAAAAGAAAGATGGTATTCAAAGATTATTCCTGAGTTTCTTCAAGGCCCATTCAGAGTATTCTGGCCAGACAGGATTTCATGGGAGGAATTGATATACGGAGAAAAGGGAATCGATAAAGCACTAAGATTGCCAGGAGTCGTTAACGCATGGACGATGCCGATTAAAGCAAGAATTGATATGCTGACAACAGGAGTGAGAACCCCAGTTGGAATAAAGATTTATGGCGATGACCTGAAAAAGATTGAACAGATTGGAATTGAAATTGAAAAGCTCGTTTCAGGACTGGAAGGAACACAGAGTGTGATTTCAGAAAGGACATCAGGTGGTTATTTTGTAGATTTCAAGTTGAACCGAGAAGAAATTGCAAGATATGGTTTATCGATTGAGGATGTGGAAATGGTAGTAATGGCTGCTGTAGGAGGAGAGAATATCACCCAGACAATCGAAGGGAGGGAGAGATACCCGGTTAATCTGAGATATCCGAGAGAGTTAAGGGACGACATAGAAAAATTGAGGAAAATATATGTTCCAACTTCTTCAGGAGCTCAGGTTCCTATTACCCAACTTGCAAACATAGAGGTCAGACTCGGACCGTCTATGATAAGGGATGAAAATGCAAGACTTGCAGGATATGTTTATATAGATATGGCAGGGAGGGATATTGGTGGTTATGTTAATGAGGTAAAGCAGATATTAAGGGATAATCTAAAATTACCAGAAGGATATACTCTTGTTTTTTCCGGCCAATATGAATACATGATGAGAGTAAAACAAAGGCTTATGTTAGTTGTGCCTTTAACCATTTTTATCATAATTTTGCTTCTTTATTTGAACACTGGTTCATTTACAAAAACCTTTATAGTTATGTTGGCAGTTCCTTTCTCTTTAGTTGGAGCAGTGTGGTTAATGTATTTACTCGGTTACAATATAAGCATTGGAATCTGGGCTGGGATAATTGCTCTTCTTGGAGTTGATGCGGAAACAGGAGTTATAATGCTTCTTTATCTTGACCTTTCTTATAATGATATGAAAAAGAAGGGTTTAATGAAGACGATGGAGAATTTAAAAGAAGCAATAGTTCATGGAGCTGTGAAAAGAGTAAGGCCAAAGATGATGACAGCTATGGCACTCTTTATGGGATTACTTCCCATTATGTGGTCTCAGACTCATGAAACAGGAGCTGATGTTATGAAAAGAATAGCTGCTCCAATGGTTGGTGGAATATTCACCTCATTTGTCATGGAATTATTAGTGTATCCTGCAATATTTTTACTATGGAAATGGCATTCAGAGGTAAAACATATGGAAAAATGAGAAAACAAGTAAAGTTTTACAATAAGTTAGAGATTTGGGCAGCAAGAGTGACCATAAAAATTACATCTATAGCAGATGTAATAATTTCTGTTCCACAGTCACCCCTCACCCACCCCTCTCCCCTCATAGGGGAGAGGAAAAAGGTGAGGGGTCATACTGAGAATGTAATAAAACTTTTTGTGTTTGTATTAGTCGCCACAAAATTTTATTTTTTATAATATAAACTAATGTAAAAAGGAGGATTTTAAAATGAAACATTTAAGTAAGAATTTCTGGTTATTCTTCATTGCAGTTTTTGTTGCACTGGCAATCATTTCAATGCCAGTTTATTTGAGGGCAAAAGAAGAGGTCAAAGATCCAGTATGTGGAATGAAGCTTGCAAAAGAAGAAGCAAAGTTCAAGTCAGAATATAAAGGTGAAACTTATTATTTCTGTTCCCAAGATTGCAAAGATAAGTTCGATAAAAATCCAGAGAAATATATTAAAAAAGAAGAATCCAAGAAAGGGATGGAATGCCCTGGGATGAAGATGATGCATATGGAAAAGCATGAACATGAAAAGAAAGAAGGATGCTGCAAAGAAATGATGAAAGATGTAAAGGTAGAAACCACAAATCTGCCAGATGGAGTGCAAATAAAAATCACATCTGACAATCCAGAGGTTGTGAAGAAAATTCAGGAGATGCATAAAGAGGGAAAAGGAATGGGATGCCCAATGATGATGAAGCATGAGAAAGGGAAGGAAGTAAAGAAAGAAGAGCACAAACACTAAAAAAATTTGGGGTCAGGTCTTGAATTGTGAATTTTTTTAAAAATCAGAAGGTGATATCTTTCATCCTCTCCTTTATGGGGAGAGGGTAGGGTGAGGGGGAGAAACGAAAAGAAAAAGAATTGAGATATGTAGAAAACTTCGGAAAGATCAGACAGATGCTGAAAAGAAACTTTGGGCAGTACTTCGAAATCGTCAATTAGACGGGGTGAAGTTCAGAAGACAATTTTCTATTGGCAAATATATATTAGATTTCTATTCTCCGGAATATAAGCTTGGTATTGAAGCTGATGGTGGGCAACATTATGAAGATGAGAGTAGACAACAAGATGAATTAAGAACAAAAGAATTATCCAAGATAGGAGTGCAAATATTAAGATTTAGTAATGAAGCTATATTGAATAATATTGAAGGGGTTTATGAAGTTATTCAAAAGACTATAAAAAAGAAAAGCAATCTTCCCCCTCGCCTCGATCCTCTCCCCAATAGGGAGAGGATGATAATATTTGATAAAGACCCGGAAAAATATGTTGAACGGAAGGCTCGCCGCAATCCCGTCCCTTCAGGGGCGGGTCAAGGCGAGCAATATTAATGACAAAATACCTTGCCGTCGAAGAATCCCTGCTATTTCCTGTCCTGAACTTGATTCAGGAATGGCAGGGTTCTTCAAAAGAAAAAATAAAATAAAGAAATAAAAGGATAAAATAAAATGCCAATTGACCCAATCTGTGGGATGACTGTTAACGAAGAAACTGAATTAAAGACTGAAAGAGAAGGGAGGACATATTATTTCTGCAGTAAATTTTGTTTAGAGAAATTTCTTGAAGAAGAACAGGAAAAAAAAGTTAAAATAAGAGAGAAAGAAAAACACAAGGTTGAAATTGAGAAAGGGATGGAATTAAAATACGATAAAATTGAAAAAACATCTATTTCTATAAGTGGGATGCATTGTGCTTCCTGTGCAATAACAATAGAAAATTCACTAAAAAAAGTAAAAGGTGTTCTGGATGCCAGGGTCAATTTTGCTTCTGAAAAAGCTTTTATTGAATTCAATCCAGAGACTACGGAATTATCCCAATTAGAAAATGCAATAGAAATTACAGGATATAAAGTAATAAAAGAAGAGAAAAAGAAAGAGATTCTGAATTTAAAAATCATAGGAATGGATAACCTCCATTGTTTAGGAACTGTTAAAGGTGTCTTAGATAATCTGGATGGAATCATATCGAAAGAGTTATTCATCAACGAGAAGGCAAAAATCATATACGACCCCAACAAAATAAGCATTACAAAAATAAAAAATGCCATAAAATCCGCAGGATATACTCCGGTTGAGGAAGAAACTTTAAGTATTGACAGAGAGAAGGAAATTCGAGAGAAGGAAATAACGAGTTTAAAAATTAAATTTATTGTATCTCTTATTTTATCAATCCCCTTAGCTTATTTTGCAATGGGACCTCACATAGGTCTTCCAATTCCTTCTTTTGTGCTAAAAAACATTGCCTTGATTCAATTTATTCTAACTACACCTATTTTTATAGCAGGTTATGAATTTTTTACAAAAGGAACGATGGCTGTTATCAAATCAAAATCAGCCACAATGGACACTCTTGTTGCCCTTGGGGTTGGAGCAGCTTACCTGTACAGTCTGTATGTTTCTATTTTGATGGGGGCAGGATCTAAAAAATATGGAATGGAAAATCTTTATTATGAAATAGCAGGAATTCTTATCACATTCATCTTACTGGGAAAATGGCTTGAATCGATTGCAAAAGGAAGAAATTCAGAAGCAATAAAAAAATTGATGGGATTAAAGCCCAGGACTGCTGTTGTTGTAAGAAATAACGAAGAAATAGAAGTTCCAGTGGAAGAGGTTAAAATCGGGGACGTTGTGATTGTAAAGCCTGGGGAAAAGATTCCTGTGGATGGGGAGGTAATTGAAGGTTACTCAAGCGTGGATGAATCGATGATAACAGGAGAAAGTATTCCAGTGGAGAAATCTTCAGGAAGTAAAGTTATCGGAGGAACAATAAATAAGACAGGTTCATTTAAATTTAAAGCATTGAAAATCGGGAAGGATACAGTTTTATCCCAGATAATAAAACTGGTTGAAGAGGCTCAGGGAAGCAAGGCTCCAATACAGAGACTCGCTGATAAAATTTCAGCTTATTTTGTTCCTGCAGTTGTTCTAATTGCTGTTTTTTCATTTTTCATATGGATTCTTGTTGGAAAAAGTTTTGTGTTCTCCCTTACGATTGCAATAGCGGTTTTGATAATTGCATGTCCATGTGCCCTTGGATTGGCAACTCCTACAGCGGTTATGGTTGGAACAGGTATTGGTGCAAAGAATGGAATTTTGATTAAAAGTGCTGAGAGCCTTCAGAAAGTTTACAAGATCACCACAATTATATTTGATAAAACTGGCACATTAACTAAAGGAAAACCAGAGCTCACAGATGCAATTCCGGTTAACGGTATGGATAAAAAAGAGATTTTGAAATTAGCCTCTATCCCAGAGAAAAAATCTGAGCATCCTCTTGCTGAGGCAATCGTGAATGAAGCCAAAAAGGAAGGAATAAAAATTCCAGAACCCTCAAATTTTCAAGCAATACCTGGGATGGGGGTAATAGCAGAATATGACAATAAAAAAATTGTCCTCGGAAACCGAAAATTATTCGACAAATTCAACATAAAAATTGATTTCATCGAAGATAGCATCCGCAATCTTGAACATCAGGGAAAAACTGTTATGATACTTGGAGTTGATGATAAGTCTGTAGGCTTGATAGGAGTAGCTGATACGTTAAAAAATTATTCTACAGAGACTATTAAAGAATTAAAGAAAAAAGGAAAAGAAGTTTGGATGATTACAGGGGATAACCGAAGAACAGGCAAAGCCATTGGGAAAAAATTGGGAATCGAACTTGTTCTCTCAGAGGTGCTTCCCCAGGATAAAGCCTCAGAGATAAAGAAGTTACAGGCAGAAGGGAAAAAAGTTGCAATGGTTGGGGATGGAATTAATGATGCACCAGCTTTAACTCAGGCTGATCTTGGTATTGCTATTGGCTCAGGGACTGACATTGCAATCGAAGCAGGAGATATTGTAATGATAAAGGATGATTTAAGAGATGTTTTAACAGCGATGGATTTGAGCTCTTACACGATGAAAAAAATCAAGCAAAATTTATTTTGGGCTTTCTTTTATAATCTTCTTGGAATTCCCATAGCTGCAGGAATTCTTTATCCATTTTTTGGAATTTTACTAAATCCTATAATAGCGGGAGCTGCAATGGCTTTTAGCTCTGTTTTTGTTGTTACAAATTCTCTTTCTATGAGAAGATATGAACCCAAATTTTCTTTGTAATGGGATAAAAATAAAATCTTTACCTGAACTGGTAAAGATCTTTTTAAATTTGAGACCTGGCAATCAAGCTGATTTTACAGTATTTAGAGAGGGGGGGGTTATATCCCCATTAAAATAAATATAGTTCAGGTGGTTCATTAAAATGGCTATTTTTTATAAGAAGCTGTTAATTAAAGTAAGCTTTAATTAAAAAAATTATACAAATGTCCGATCGTTCCGTCATTCCCGTGAAAATGGGAATCCAGCTCCTTTCCTCTGGATTCCTGCTTCTGCAGGAATGACAAAAACACTATCAGCATAGGACATTATATTACAGTCTTCAATAGTTGTTAATGACAATTTTAAGTCATTATTTTATTTTCTGAAAATTAATAAAGATTTTATTCTTATTCGAAGGTCTTATAAATCTTGTTTATATCCTCTGCTAATTTACCAACTTTATTATTAAGAATGATAAGATAAAGAAAAAGTACAAGCCAGACAATAGTGTAGCCTGCAAATAAATAAATCAAATATTTCATAAAGTATTCCTCCATATTTTAGTGTTTTGTTTTAGTATTTCTATCTGATTTCTTAGATTTTCTATCTTAAATCTGAGAGTCAATAAGATCCAGTAAAAAATTAAAAAAGTCAAAAGAGAGAAAATAAGAGTTTTGATCATTGATGGATCAATTTGGGCATCTACACCCTTGAATATCACGGGGTGAATAGAGCGCCACCAGTGAATCGACATGAAAACAAAAGGAACATCGATAAAAGCTATAATTCCATAGACAGCACAAAATCTGGCTCTATCATGACCTGGTTTTAACTGGGAACGGAGAAGGAGATAGGCCATATAGAGAAACCAGAGAACGAGAGCTGTGGTAAGCCTGGGATCCCACGTCCACCATGCACCCCAGATTGGTCGAGCCCAGATAGAACCAGTAAGAAGCATTAAACTTGTAAAAATAACCCCAATTTCTGTTGAACAATAAGCTAAGGTATCCCAGAGATAATTTCTTTTCCAGAGGTAGAGAATACTGGAGATAAAAACTATCAAAAAGGATAGAAAAGCAATAAAGGCACATGAAAGATGAAAATAGAAAATCCTCTGTATATCTCCCATCACTTTTTCAGGAGGGGCATAAAGGAATATTAAATAGAGATTAATAATCATAAAGATAAATGCGAGTAAATAGAGAAGTTTCTCAGTGTTTTTCATTCTTCCACCACATAGTCAAAAGTCAGAAAAGAAACCACAATAAAAATGATATCAAAAGCTAATAGAATTTTTATCCATTTATCAATATTAGATAGACTTCCACCTTCCAATAAAACACCCGTGGCTTTAACTGAAGAAATTATGACAGGAATCGCTACTGGCAAGAGAATAACAGGAAGTAGCATCTCTCTGGTTCTGGTATTTATAGTCATTGCCGAGAGTATTGTTCCTATTGCAATAAAGCCGATTGTACCTAAAAAGATAGTCAAACTTAAAGGAAGGATATAAGAAAAGAGGTTGATATTGAAGAAAATTGAAAATATTGGAAGAATTAGAAGTTCCATAAACAGGACAAAGATATTATTGGAAATCATTTTACCAAAATATATTACGCTATTATCAATGGGACATAGTAAGAGGCCTTCAAGACAGCCCTTATCTTTTTCAACAAGAAAAGAACGGTTAAGACCTAAAATACCGCTAAATATGAAAACAATCCAGAGAATACCCGAAGCGAAATCTCCAGATTTTTCTGTATCAAACTGAAAAGCGATACTAAATGTAACAACAACTAAAAGGGAAAATATAATCATTGAAGAAAATATTTCTTTTGAACGGATTTCAGAAATAATATCTTTATGAATAATCCAATAGACCTTTTTCATATCAGATATCATTCTTGCGGTCTTATATGTTTAAAATAAATTTTTTCGAAATCTTCTAAATTGATTTTACTTATTTGTTCATCATAAACTATGCTTCCTTTTGAGAGGACTATAACATGAGTGCAATTTTTTAATCCATGGGTAAAATCATGAGTTGTCATGACAATAGTTTTACCTTCATTATGAAAATCATTTAGAAATCTTCTAAATGTATTGACAGCCTCTTGGTCAAGACCAGTGTAAGGTTCATCGAGAAGGAGAATTTTGGGTTCATGAATAATTGCTCTTGCTAAAGAGAGTCGTTGTTCCATTCCCCGAGATAGCACACGAACAAGGTCTCTTCTCCTTAGAGTAAGTCCAAATTTGGAAATGATTTCGTTAACTTTTTTCTCCAGATTCTCCAGCTCATACATCTTTCCATAGAATCTCAAGTTCTCTTCAATTGTTAAATTTTCGTAAAGAAACGGCTTATGAGAAACAAAACCAATATTTCGCAAGACCTTAATAAAGTTCTTGTTAGAGCCGAGCTCTGTGAATTGAATTTTTCCTTTAGATGGCTGGGTTAAACCTGAGATAATCCGTATTAAAGTAGTCTTTCCTGCTCCATTTGGTCCAAAGATTGTTACAAATTCGCCATCTATTATTGAAAGGTTGATTTCATTAAGGGCTTGATGGGTTCCAAAAAATTTAGATACGCTTTGGATTTCAATCACTTCTCGGTTGCCTATTTTTTCTATTTCTGTTTGGAAAATATATCAATCAATTTTTGTTTCATTTCTGAGCGAGCTTTTAAATAAATTTCCTCAGAAATATTGCCTGCTTCATATTGATCATCTAAATTAGCTATCCCTGAAAGAAGTTGCTTTCTTTTATTCTTTAGCTCTTGTTCAGGGGATAATGACTTTTTTCTTTTTATGAATGGATAAATAAATCCCGAGACGATTAGAATAAATAAAACTCCAAGGGCAAAGAACTTTAAAGAACTCTGGTTGTAGGGTAGATTATCCATGCTGATCTTTATTTCAGCATTTGGCTCAATTTCTCTTCCTGATAATCGGAAATATCTCTTTCCTTGTATTTCTAACGAGTCTTCTTTGTGCAAATCTTTGCTTTCTACTTTTATCCCAGTATCCAGAATCAAAAAATTGAGATTCTCAACAGGATAGTTTATCTTTGGAGAGAAAATATATCGGGATGAATTATAAGATATCTTGTAAGAGAAAGCGATTTCTCTTTGCCCTGGGTATAGAGGCATTGTGTCATAAAACCCATCCTCAAGATTTTCCACGCAACATGACATTAGCCCACTCTGGAAATTTAGAACTTCAAATCCTTTTGGTAGAGTGAAGCGTAAAGTCATATTTTTACCTTTCATCCCAACCTTTTCTCCGACATATGTCTTATTCTCAGGATTCTGGAATATAAATACTTCTGTGATTGATAATTTTCCTTTTTCAATATCAAAAATGTAATGGCCAGCTTTTACTTTTATATTTTTCACATTTACCGTTGAGTCATAAACAGGAATTTCAAGAGTTTTTAAGGTTTCTCCTTTCTCGAAAATTATAATATCACTGTAATATTCTGCTCCTTGAAAATTTAGATTGAGGGAATAACTATGCTGAGAGTCAGTGGATAAATTCTTAAAATGAAATTTTCCATTCTTATCTGTTCTTGTTATTTGTTTTTCAGATGGCGTTTGTTTACTGTATTGCTGTAAGATTATCTCAATGAAGGGAACAACTTCTTTACCTTTAGTTTTATTAATAATTTTTCCTTCAATTATTCCTGAAGAGTTGTTCTCTGCTTGAACATTAGTTAAAGTCATTAAAAAAATAGCTAAATAGCTAAAAAAAATTAATGATTTTATTTTCATATATTCCTCTTTTTCTTCTGCCTTAAAGCCAGGACTTCCTTTTCGATTTGATTTTCAATATCTTGTTTTCCTAATCGATCGATATCTTTAAGGAAAGAAAGAGCCTTGAGGCGATAATATTTTTCTAATTCTTCATAGTCCTCTCTTGAAAGTTTGCCCATTTTATAATCAAATTCCAGGTCTTTAATTGTTTCATAGAGTGATACTTTTTGTGAAAGGAGTTCTTTTAATCGTTCATCAATTTTATGGTAAATTTCATGCTTATATTTCTTTATAATTATAGGATAACTGATAAAAAGAAAAACGACTAAATTGATTGCTAAAATTATTATTGTCATGACTTATCGGTCAAATTCTCTAAGCTCCTTCTTTAGTTTTTCTCCGTACAGACTTTCGACTTCTTCCTCTTTAATTTCCTTTTTTTGAATTCTGGCTCTTTCCCTCCATCTGAGAACCCAGATGACAATCGTTAAATAGATGATGATTCCACCAAGAGCTATGATTAAAAAAGGCGTGATCCAGGCGGTGAGATTAAATCCTCTTTTTGTGGGAGTAGAAAGAATTCTCTCTCCATATATTCCAACGAAATATTTGATGACTTCATTTTTTGACTTCCCTTGGGTAATCATCTGGCTAATTATATCTTTCATTTCTTTAGCTGATGCCATTTCGCAAACATTCAACATCTTATTACAGCCGCAGGGACAAATGAGTTCCTTAGCTATTTCATTTACTGTGATTGAATAGAGAGGGGCAAAGAAAGAAGTAATTATAAGCAAGTATATAGTATATAATTTTAAGTTCATGTAATTATAGCCTGACGATATTTTTCTTGGAGGTATCTTTTTTCTCTTTTATCCGGTAGGATTATAATAATTGTTCCTATTGTAAGCACAATTCCTCCAATCCAAATCCAAGCAATTAGTGGTTCGATGAAAAACTTGAAACTCGCTGTCCCATCTTCTGTAAATCCAGCTAATATTACATAAAGATCTTCTTTCAAGTTTGAGAGGATATCTACTTCAGTATGAGCCTGTTCTTCATTTTTATATAAATATTTTTCTGGCGTTAGAAAGCCAAATTTTTTATTATTTTTCCAAATCGAAAGAGTTGTTGATAATATATATTTATTAGCTGTAGGATAACTGGAAAAATCTTCATACTTTAACGTATATTCCTTGATGCGAATGGAGTCCCCCTTTTTTAAAGAGGCTTCTTTCTCTACTTTAAAAGCTGACCCTGTAACTCCTATAAAAATGAGAACCATAGCTAAATGAACAATGTAGCCGCCATATCTTCTCTTGTTTCGTTCAATGAGATTGAAGAAAGCTTTAAGATAATTTTCTTTTTTCATATCGTGACGCACCCTTACCCCTCGGTAGAATTCTAAAATTATTGTAGTCACTACGAAAATGGATAGAGTGAATGATACTGATGCATATAAATGGTGAATACCTAAGAGTATAATAATTGATATACCTGTAAGTGCAATTATAGTAGGGTAAAGAAAAAATTTTTTTAGATTTTTAAGGGTCGTCCTTCTCCAGGCAATAAGAGGACAGAGACCAGTGATAAAAAGAAGTACAAGGAATATAGGAATAGTAACACGATTGAAAAATGGGGGTCCAACTGTAATTTTAACTTTTCGAACAGCCTCGGAGATGAGGGGAAATATCGTTCCCCAGAGGATAGCAAAAGCCGCTCCAATAAGAATTAAATTATTAAACAAAAAGCTACTTTCTCTGGAAAGAATAGATTCTAATTCATTTTTACTCTTTAATATTTTTTGGCGATTGAAGAGAAGACCAAAGGCAAAAATGAGAATTGTTACGATGAGTCCTAAGAAAATTGAGCCTAAAATAGGTGATTGAGCAAATGTGTGAACAGAAGATAGGACACCACTACGAACGATGAAAGTGCCAAAGATGGTTAGAACAAAAGTAATAATGATAAGAATCATATTCCAGATTTTAAGCATATCTCTCTTTTCCTGGATCATTACCGAATGGAGAAAAGCAGTACCTGTTAGCCATGGCATAAATGATGCATTCTCAACCGGGTCCCACGCCCAGTAACCTCCCCAGCCCAATTCCACATAAGCCCACTGGGCTCCTAAAAGATTTCCAATGCCTAAAAAGTACCAAGAAAAAATTGTCCATCTGCGAGTAGTTCTGATCCAGATATCATCGAGCTTTCCAGTGATAAGAGCAGCTATAGCGAAAGCAAAGGGAATGGCAAAACCAACATATCCAATGTAGAGAGCGGGTGGATGAAAAAGCATGCCAGGGTTCTGAAGTAAAGGGTTTAGCCCCTGGCCATCAGGGGGAGTAAAAGAAAGTTTCTCAAAGGGATTGGAAATAAACACAATAATGGACAGAAAAAAAAATTCTAAAAACATTAATATTGAGATAACATAAGGCATTAATTGCCTGTTCTGTTTCTTGTTTTGAATCATAACTATAGCTGTAAAAATACTCAATAACCAAACCCAAAGAAGGAGAGAGCCTTTCTGACCAGCCCAAAAAGCTGGGATTCTGTAAAAGAGTGGTAAAGTTCTACTTGAATAACTGGCCACATATTCCAGTTTAAAATCATAATTGATAAATGCATAGATGAGAGAAATGGAGCTAAGAGTGAGAAGGATAAAGGAAGCTAATGCTGCATTTTCAGCACTGACAATTATTTCCTCTTTTTCCCTCTTTTTTCCAACAAAAGAGAAAATACTTGCATAGGCAGATACAATGAGTGCAGTAATTAAAGAGAGATATCCGATTTGAGTCATAATTTTGCTTTATATTTTGAAGGACATTTAGTTAAAAGAGTGTTTGCATGAAAGATTCCCTCCTCTGTATAAACTCCTTCTATCACTACCTCGCTACCTGCTTTGAATATATCAGGAATTATTCCTTTATAAATTACTTTTAGATTTTCCTTGCCATCTGTAATCTTGAAACTTAATTCCAATGATCTTGAATTCCAGGATATTGAACCAGGAATTACTTCTCCTCCCACTCGAAAATTTTGGTTATAAATTGTATTACTTCTAACTTTTAACTCAGACACAGTAAGATAATAAATACCTGTCTCTCGAATACCAGTATAAATAAGATAACTAAGAGCAACTAACACTATAATTCCTCCAATAATAAATTTAAGTTTCCTTCTCTTCATATTTTATATTCCTTTATTTTTATTTAAGTTCAGGTAATATTTTTAAGCATTGGATTTACTTTTCTATAAGAGATCTTATATTATACTACATAATGTAGAATGTCAAGGTAGTGATTTTTTTAGGGTTAGGGCATGAAGATCCTGGGCAGGGTTTGCCCTTTAGTTTTTCCTTCTTTTCAATTCATCTCGAAAAGCTTCTAAGCGAGGGAGCTCTTCTTTATCTCTCTGCCTTTTTGCGGCTCTTTTACTGGCAATAATATCATCAATTGAAGCACATGGGAATCTACCATCGATAATCTCACTTCTTTTTTGTGCCTCATCAAATGACTCTATTCCATTCGGGGCAAAAACTATATCAAGAGGAAAGGGGCCGAATCTAATTTGGATGAAATCTTTCCCTTCTCTTATAGCCTCTTCAAGCTTATCATCTACATCAAATTCCAGTTCTTTTAATGCTCTTATAAGGTTCGAACAATTCTCCTCTGAGTTTTTAGGAAATATGACTATATCTTGAGTCGTTCCAGGATAGCCATAAAGAGTGGCTGCCCCTTTTCCGATAAAAAGATATTTAACATTATGCTTATTGAAAATCTCGACTAATTCTATAATTTTATCAATCATCAGTATAGTAGCCCAGCCACTTTGGTAAATTTTCATTTGCCCATTTTCGATATTCTTCCATTGTATTGAATATTCTATATGGGACATCATCAATTAAAGGTAGTTTCATATAAATGAAACCTAATCTAATCCGCTCTTCAACGCTACGAGAAAGACCGTCTTGAAGGTTTAATTTTAGCTGTTCTTCTTCACTTAATCTCCCGATATGATAGACCAATTTTTTCATTTTTTTGTTCAACTTCTTATTTTAACATATCGAAATGAGCAATGCATAGCGATGAATTGCCTCCTTTAAAATCTAACCATAAAAAGAATATAGCAGAGCTTTAAAATTTGGGTAAATTGGGATTTTGTCTGATCCAATTTATGTATGCTTTAATTGCCTCTAATTCTTCCTTAGAAATTATGTTTTCATAGGATGGCATTTTTATTACCTGTCTTTTCAGAAAATAGGCACTCGCAGGATTCTTTTGAAGTCTTTCAGTGCTGCCTTTTAATATCCATTCTTCCAATTCTTTATCATTCCCAACTAATTCGGAGAAGTCTTTACTGTCCCATGCAGGGATATAACCTTTGAAAGATTCAGGATTAGGAAGAGATCCTCTACCTTCTGGACCATGACATCCAAAACATCCGTGGTTATAGGCTAATTCTCTTCCTTTTTCTGCCAATGGATCTTCAGGTTTTTTAGCCCATGCCGTTGCTTTAAAAAAAGAGACAAGGTCATTTAATTCTTTGGATGAAATCACTCCTTTGTAGGAAGGCATTTTTATAAGACTTTTTTTCCTTCTGTTATTAAATGTTTCGCTTTTCTTTAATCTTTCAGGAGCTCCATTTAAAATCCATTCTTTTATCTCTTTTTCATTCTCTACATACATCATATATGTTCCTCCATCCCAGGATGGCACTGAGCCTTCTGGATTTCCTGGATTTTTTATTCCTCTTATTCCTTCTGGACCATGGCAGCTGAAACATCCAAATCTACTGGCAATTTCTTTGCCCCTTTCGACTGATGAGACTCCCTTAGCTCTCCAATGGGTAATAAATACATAAAAAAGAAAAGCTCCGCTCACGAGGAAAAGAGCGGAGCTTAAAATAATTATAGTTATTTTTTCTCTATTCTTCATTGAGATTTTGAAACTTTCTCAATAGAAGATAAAACAATCGAAGGGATTCCGGCTTTTTTAATAAGTTTTCCTTTTGCTTCTACGAACTCAGCAGCCATACCCTTTGCTTTTTCATAGGGATCCTCATTTTTGTGATCTGGAAATAGAAGGTAGACCTCTCCTTTCTCAGTGAGAACTCCCATGGGAAAACCTTTCTGAGTGCAAGCCAGTGCGCATTTTTTATGAGGAGCGCCCTTTGCTTCGTGATCAAAGTAACAGGAGACATCAATTAATTCTCCTTTTACTGTTATCTCCTGGCTTCT
The DNA here is from genome assembly GCA_040756905.1 of Acidobacteriota bacterium. Taxonomy (NCBI): domain Bacteria; kingdom Pseudomonadati; phylum Acidobacteriota; species Acidobacteriota bacterium. Next base: position 17,895 of record JBFLYD010000048.1, on the reverse strand, counting down.
TTCCTGGGAAACGACAGCTAAACAAATTAGAAAAATACTTGATACAAAAAATGTTAACACTTTTTTCATGTTCCCTCCTTTTAATTTATTCATATAAAAAAAATTTATTTTATTTTTCTGTCTTATTTTTGTCAAACATGAAGTCACAATCATATTAAAAGAATCTCCTGATAAAAAATGATTAAATACTTAAATAAAATTGAGTTTTATTCCTCCTACAATTACTCTTCGAAACATTGGACGTCCATCAAAGGTCTCATAAATTTTATCGAAAATGTTACTGCCTTTCATGAAAATTTCTATATATTTAGCCTTAAAAGAAAAAGCGATATCCATATTTAACCAGTCGTCTAACACAGTTGGTTTTCCTCCTGTAGCTTGAATTCCTTTTGCTTTTCCTCCATAGTTTAGAATTATCCTTGCATTAAAGTATTCAGTATTTAGAATTTTCTTTCTGAAATTTAATCCAAAATTGGCTAAATTTTTTGGTCCGCTGAAGTTTGCCGGTTTGTCTTTCCTTTCCGCTGAATTGTAGGTGTAGTTAATAAATCCATCTATCTCCTTAAATGGAGAGAAAATAATTTCAGCTTCCAATCCATCGGATTTCAATTTTTCAGGGTTATTCCTCCAGTAAATTCCAGGCGGTCTTCTTTTAATGTCAAAGAAAAGTTCTGTTTCCCGATCCAATTGAATTGAGAAAGAAGAGAGTCTCATTGAAAGTTTTTCATCAATTAGTTTCTGACGCATTCCAATCTCAAAACCTTTTAATCTTTCACTTTCCAATCCTGATTGAGGGTCTTCTTCGTTAAATTCTGAAATAGAGGGCCAGCGAGTTGAATTTCCCCATATAAAATAAAGATTATTTCCTCTAAAAGGACTTAAAGATATCGAAAAATATGGATTCCATTGAGAATTTGCCTTTGTATGATAGTCATACCGGAGACCCACTGCAATTGAAAAAAATTTTCCCCAAGAGAATATATCCTCTATGTATAAGCCGTAGATATTTGTATAGTCAAACTTTAGTGGTGTTCCGAGGTTTTCTCTTGCATAGGAAGATAAAAAAATTCCTCCTAAAGAAATACGCTGTTTCAATGGAAAATCAAAGGAAAAATCAATTTTTGCTCCTTCTCTGAATCTGTATTGATCTCTTACATCAGGATGCATCATTAAATTCAAAAAATCTTTTTCTCTTGCCATGAAAAATGCCATTTTTAAATCTGATTCTTTCCAGGGTTCAAAAGAAAAATTTAGATTAAGTTCCAATAGATCTCTTTCTCTTTTCTCTTTTTCTTTCCTGAAAATTATATCCGAGAAAAATTTTTTACTTTTTAAATATTGAAAATATAAAGCTAAGGAAGAGTTACCCGGGAGCTTCCAGAAAATTTTTCCAGCAGGCTCCAGTTTCCAGTAGCTACGATCTCCGTAAAATTCTTTTTCTTTCGGTGGAGTACGTCTTACGCCTGTAAGATTATCTGTCTTTAAATAATCAATTCCACCTTGATAATTAATATCTTTAAAATTTCCGCCAATATTTCCAGAGAGAAACAAACTTTTTAATTCTCCATAGCCAGCAGATATTTCAGAATCAAAAATATTTTTTGTGTAAATTTCTATTACTGAAGTATAACCTCCAAATCTCGCAGGAACAGGAGGAAGATATACAATTATTCTGTCGATAAAGGATAGGGGAGGTAAGTGCTCAATTTCATTGGCATCAGAATAGGAATTGTTGAGGGGCATACCATCGATTAAAATCAGGACATTGCGCGAACTATCCCTTGAAAGACCCCGCAATAAAATCCAATCCTCAGCTCCAATATCAGAAGAAGTCTTAAAAGTGATACCAGTTCTTGTTCTTAGAAGAGAGAGAATGTCATAAAGATCATATCCTGTCAGATTTTTTTCAAGATCCTCTGAAGTTATTACTATAGAATTTGGTGGAAGATGTTCTTCTGAAGATAATTCTGATACCGGAAGAGAAAGAATTAAAAACAGGATGAAAAGATTTAATGATTTCATTAATTTCTCCTTATATTGATTTCATTCTCAAAATTATTTTAATTGAGAATGAGTCTCAATTTTAAATTAAAATTATTTTTCCTGTCAAGTAAAAATTTTATTAAACCCGAATTATGCAAACCTATGTCAAAGCCCTTGTAGGGCAGGGCTTTAGCCCTGCATCTTTAGTGAATCAAAGCAAGGCTAAAGCATTGCCCTACGGTAATCTGCAAAGAACCTTGCGTAATTCGGGTTAAAGGCTTACTGGTGAATTACGAGTTATAATATACTTATTTTTGGGTGTAAAAATCACAGATAGTTTTTAGTATTTCTCCGATTGCACTTGAAGCTGCTTCATCTCCGTGAATATCATTAAAAAATATGGAAACAGCGCAATGGGAGTTCTCTCCAAAATATAGAATACCCGCAAATGTTCTTACTCTTGGTAATGAACCACCTTTCCAAATAAATTTAACGTTACTCGGAATAAAACGAGGAGTATAAGAAGCTCTTGAAGTTTTAGAAAGTATTTCGACAAATTTCTCACAAATTTCAGGAGTAAGAATTGTTTTCTCATATATTTTTTTTAAAAGAAGAGCAATATCGTATGGAGTGCTTGTATTGTGTTTTAAATTTAAATCTGCTCTTTCAATCCTGGTGTAAATCAGTTTATTTTCATCTTTGAGAAGTATTGGGTTTTTCTCTATCCAGATATCATCTGTCAATTTTTTCATAATACCACCTCGAAGAGATATCTCCCACAAATCAAAATTCTTGTCCATATCCGATTCAAAAATGACTGAATCTCCGTCTGAAGAGAAGCCTGGATTCCAGTTATTACCTTCATAAGCTGTCAATTTTTTTATTTTTTTTCTATTTAAATCTAAAATCCAAATATTATTTTTACTTTGAAATACTATTTTTTCTCCATCAGGTGACCAGATAGGCAGATTCCCACCTATGTTGAAATCTGTTAATAGATATTCTTTTTTTTCTTTTAAATCTGCGTATCTCAAATTAACAAGGTTCCTGTATCTCCATGAATATGCTATTTTTTTTCCATCAGGAGACCATGCAGGTTCAGTTTCATCTGCCATGGAGATCGTTAGTTGATGAAGAGAGTTATCTTTTTCATCCCAGATCCAGATGTCATAATTTCCATTTATATTGCTGGAGAACGCTAATTTTTTCCCATCTGGTGACCAGCAGGGTTCCTTTTGCCTGAAATTGTCATTTGTTATCTGTGTCATAGTGTTCGTTTTTAAGTCTTTTATCCATATATCATAGGATTGAACAAATGCTATCCTGCTTTTATCCGGAGATAGAGTTAGATTTTCTGCTTGATAGGGAATATCAGTAACCATTATTTCTTCTGTTGTTTGATTATTTAAAGATTTTATTACGATAGCTTCGCGAATTGGATGGGCAAAATATTTTGCGGTTGAAAGATCAATGTTTGTATTCTGTAATCCGATGGATTTTAGAAAGGGATTTATCCAATCCATTCCTAATTTCTGGAAAATCATCTCAGTGGCAGTTCCATCACTTACTGAAATCATTATTTCAGTCAAATATTTGATGGTTGGATCAATGCCTGAAGGAAGTTCCTGTATTATGCCACTGGCGCCTTCAACTTTAACGTCATCTGTAAGAGATATTCTGTCATTCCAGGATATTTTTTCATCCATTATTGCTTTTCCAACAGCTACCATATTAGGCACTTTTCGAACACTGGCAAGGGTGAATAATTCGTTTTCTCTGATTAAAATTTTATCATTAGATTCAATATGGATGAGAGCGAAGCCAGGTCGAGCATTTACAGAATTCAATATTTTGTTTATGTTCTTTTCTAAGGTTTTTAACTCTTTTCCATAAAGGCTTGATGAGAAAGATATGATAACGAATAAAGTTGTAAAAAGTAATTTCATGTTTTTTCTAAAAATATCCTTTTCCATATGTTTTAATCCTCGAAGATTTTAACATTATACTACATATTGTAGTAAAAATAAATTTTGGTAAACATTTAAAGCAAGGATCACTCTTAAACTATAATGAGGGATAACTTCTGGGCGAAAGAGGTGGTTGACCTCTTTATTATAATAAATTTACAATTTGAATATTAATAAATAAAATAATCTATTCTTCTATGAAATTTTTTATAAATTTAATTTTATTTTTTTTCTTGAGTCTTTCAGGTTTTTCAGCAGAGATTAAAGGAAAAATTGTTAATTTAGAAGGCAATCCAGTTTCAGGAGCCCAGGTTTTTATTTTAGAGAACGAAAATAGTTGCATATCTGGCCAAAATGGTCTGTTCATTTTAGTTGTTCCAGATGTCAAAAAGATTAAATTAAAAATACTTCATCCTGATTACTTTGAAAAAGAATTGACAGTTAAGCAAGAAAGTTTTTCAAAAGAAATTTTAATAACCTTAATTCCTTATATACGCCAGACTGAAGAAGTTATTGTTACTGCCTTGAGATATCCAGAATCATCTTCCTCATTGCCAGCAGCTGAAACAGTTTTACCTTCAGAGATTCTTGAAGAGAAATCATCAGCAAACATTGAACAGGCACTTATGAGCATACCTGGAGTGTCAAGCATCGGAAGCGGGGGATTCTCAAAAGTTCCGAGCATTCGAGGTTTAGCTCGACGAAGAATCCTTCTTCTAATAGATAATGCCCGAGTAATCAGTGACCGTAGAACAGGTCCGAGTGCTTCATTTGTAAATCCCGAGGATATTGAAAGAATTGAAGTCCTGCGAAGTCCTTCATCAGTATTTTATGGTTCTGATGCGATTGGAGGCGTGGTTCAGATATTGACAAAGAAGCCGCAAAAATTAGAGCGAATTAATGGAAAAATTAATATCAAGTATGGCTTTAACAATCAGGAGAAAAAAGCAGGAATTTCTTTAAGCCGTCAGTTCAATAAAACTGGATTTTACCTTTCTTTTCAAGGGATTGATGCAGAGAATTATTTTTCACCAATTGGAGAGATACCGATGTCTCATTTTACCAGTTTAAGTTCTTTGTTTAAAATTTATCATGGGGGAGAAAAAAGAAATGTTGGTTTAAACTTTCTTTTGGGAAGAGGGTTTAACATAGGAAAGCCTAATGTTGATAGCAGAATAAATCCTACCTGGTATCCTCAAGAATCTCAAAATCTATTTAACTTGAGCTGGAAGGAGGAAAAAATAGCAGGAGGAAAGATTTCTTTTCAGCTATATTTTAACCCAAATTTTTTAGAAACAAAAAAAGAAAAAATATCCAGTTATAAAGAACAAGAATCTTTTGCAAGAACAGAGAGTGTTGATTATGGCTCCCAGATTTTTTATTTAAAAAATTTAAAAAGTGATATCAGGCTCACCTTTGGCCTTGACCTTTCGGGAAGAACAGGTGTATCAGCTCGAAACATCGAAACCAGATATGATTCCCATGGATATGCTCTGAAAAAAATAGAAGAAAATTCCATCAAGGATGGTAAGAGAAGAGATTTTGGCTTGTTTTTATCATTAGACTACACAGGAATCAAGAATCTTGATCTGACAGGGGGTTTAAGAAGAGACTTTTTTAGATTGAGGGCAAAGAGTTCTGAATTTATAAAAACTAATTTTGTCAAAGATAAAACCTGGACAGGGTTTATAGGCGCTTCCTATAAACTTTTTGAGGATTTTATTGTTTTTGCAAATTTATCAAGAGCTTATAGACTTCCTGATTTATCCGAGAGATTTTACACTGGGATAACAGGGAGAGGATTTATTATTGGTAATCCTGACCTGAAACCTGAAGTCAGCTTGAATTTTGATGCCGGTTTAAAAATAATTAAAAAATATTTATTCTCTGGATTTTATGTATTCAATTATAAAATCGATGATTTAGTTGAAAGATATAGAAGCAAGGAGAAGATATATACATATGGGAACATAGAGAGCGGACAGATAAGGGGTTTTGAATTTGAATTTGAATATTATCCATTCTCAGGATGGAAAATATTCACCAATTTTTTTACATATTACGGAAAGAGCAGAATTACAAAAGCATATCTTAATGACATTCCTCCTGAGAGGTTGTTTTTAGGTACTCGTCTCTGGAAAAGAAAATTCTGGTTTGAAATTAATAGTTTTATCCAGAGAAAAAAAGATAACCCTGGCCCTGCTGAGATAACTATTCCTGGTTTTTTAATGTTTAATCTTCAAACAGGATACCATGTAAATTCATCCTTTCAGATTTATTTCTATGGAATGAATATTTTCAATAAAAATTATCTGGCAAGACCTGATCCTGAGTCTCGAGAGGAGCCAGGGAGAAGTATTAGTTTTAGTTTAAATTATATTTTTTAATACTACAATAACTTATCTGAGTAAGAAAGAAATGAGATCAAAAGATAATAGAGAGGCCATCCATCTTCTGAGCGAAGGGGATGGATGGCCTCTCTATTTTTAATTAAAATAATATGTTGAGTTTTTATAAACCTGATGCTATATTTTATCGTAAAAAACTTAGAAAGGAGAAATTTTAATGAAAAAAACTATTTTTCTTTTATTTTTCCTCGGCATTTTTCTATTAAATTTAAATTTTTTGAATTCTTATGGAAACAGCAAAAACTCCCCAGCTCCGGATGAAAAACAGAAGAAAGGAGAGAGAATTTTAAAGAAAGATGTTGTACCAAAACCCACTGACCCTGTTGCCCGGTTAAAATCTTTTGAGCATCATGCGAACATGAAAAATGAATCGATTTTTAAAAACCTGAAGTGGCGTTCCGTAGGACCTCAGTTTATGGGCGGAAGAGTGACAGATATTGCTGTACCTCCTGGAAATCATTTTACTATTTATGTTGCTGTTGCTTCTGGAAATGTATGGAAAACAGTGAATAATGGAACTACCTGGGAATCTATCTTTGAAAATGAGTCCACCTTCACAATCGGTGACATTGCTGTATCAGATTCTGACCCGAACATAATCTGGGTTGGAACTGGTGAAAGTAACAGCAGCAGAAGTTCTTATGCCGGAACAGGGATTTTTAAATCCATTGATGGTGGAAAAACATGGCAAAACATGGGATTGAATGATACCCATCACATTGGAAGGATAATTATCGACTCACAAAATCCCGATGTAGTATATGTGGCAGCCATAGGTCATCTTTATACAGATAACGAAGAAAGAGGACTGTTCAAAACAACTGATGGTGGAAAAACTTGGAATAAGATTCTTTATATAAGTGATAAAGTTGGAGTTATCGATGTAGTGATGGATCCAGTCGATAATAAAACATTATATGCTGCTGCATGGGAGAGGAGCAGAAAAGCATGGAATTTTATCGAAAGCGGGGAAGGGAGCGGGGTCTACAAATCAACTGATGCAGGGCTTACGTGGAAAAAATTAACCAATGGTTTTCCTGTAGGAAAACATGTAGGTCGCATTGGTCTTGATGTATCTTTTTCCAACCCAAATGTTGTGTATGCTATCCTTGACAACCAAGCTCTCCGTCCCGAAGAAAAGAAAAAGGAACAGACTTCAGGGATAACAATAGACCAGCTGAATAAAATGTCAAAAGAAGAATTTCTGAGGCTCGACCCCAAAGTTCTTACCACATTTTTAAGAGAAAATAACGTTCCTCGTGAATATACAGCAGAAATTGTTTTAGAAATGGTAAAAAAAGGAGAACTCACTCCCCAATCCCTTGCTCAATATCTTCTCGATGCTAACAGAAGATTATTTGAAACAAATGTAATTGGAGCAGAAGTTTACCGTTCTGATGATAAAGGAGAGACATGGAGAAAGGTTAATGAAAAATACATCGACGGCTTTTACAACACTTATGGATACTATTTTGGTAACATAAGAGTTTCGCCTGATAATGAAAATAATATATATATTTTAGGTGTGCCTCTTCTTACTTCAGATGATGGAGGAAAGAGATATAAAAATATTGGTGGAAGAGGAGTTCATGGTGACCATCATGCTTTATGGATTGACCCTAAAAACCCTGACAGGTTGCTTCTTGGAAATGATGGAGGCTTAAACTTTTCCTATGATAGAGGTAAAACCTGGCAGAAAATAAATAACCTTCCAATAGGTCAATTCTACACAATAGCAGTTGATATGGATACTCCATATAGCATTTATGGAGGTTTGCAGGATAATGGAGTTGTCTATGGCCCAAACACTCATATTCCTAAATATGGAGTAGATGACCCATGGAAAACAATTTATGGAGGAGATGGAGCTTATGTGCAAATTGACCCCACTGATTCCACCACAATATATGCTGAATATCAATTTGGTAACATTTCACGAATAAGTAAAAAAGACAGGTCTATGAAAAACATAATGCCAAAAGCAAAAATTGGAGAGCCTCCTTTACGATACAACTGGCAGACTCCGTTTCTAATTTCTTATCATAATCCCTTTATTCTTTATTACGGAGCTAATAAACTTTTTAAATCTCTTAATAGGGGAGACAGCTGGATTTGTATAAGCCCTGATTTAACAACTAACCCAGGACCAGAAAGACAGGGTGATGTTCCATACGGAACTATAACAACAATTTCTGAATCACCAATAAAGCCAGGGTTGATTTATGTTGGAACAGATGATGGAAATGTTTATATTACTCAGAACGACGGTGTTACCTGGACTAAAATTAACAAAGGGCTTCCTGATAAATGGGTTAGCAGAGTAGTGGCATCTCGATATGAAGAAGGAACAGTTTATGTTTCATTAACAGGATATCGTGACGATGATTTTGAAAAATATCTATTCATGTCCACTGATTTTGGAAAAACATGGAAATCCATTGCTTCGAACCTTCCTTCTGAGTCGATTAATGTAATAAGAGAAGACCCGAGGAACAAAAATATTCTTTATGCGGGAACTGATTTGGGCATTTATATATCAATCGATAGGGGAAAGACCTGGAATTCGCTCCGCAATAATTTACCAACAACTCCTGTTCATGACCTGATTGTTCATCCGAGGGATAATGAATTGGTTATTGGTACCCATGGAAGAAGCGTTTTTGTATTGAATGTGGAGAATATTCAGAAATTTGACGAGAAAATTCAGGAAAAAGAAGCTCATCTTTTTGATATAAAGCCAGTAAGCTTACCTCAAAGCAGGTGGGAAAAAGGGGAAGAAGCAGTTATATGCTATTATCTAAGAAAAACTCAACAGATTAAAATTTCCATAATTGATGAGACTGGAAATGTAATTAAAGAATTAAAAGGAACAAATGACGCAGGTTTAAACATAGTCACCTGGGATCTAACATTTGAAGAAAGAAAAGAAACAAGAGAAGAATTTCCCATGGCTCGGAATTACGTAAAACCGGGTAATTACAAAGTTGAAATTTTAGCAGGTGATGTAAAATTAGAAGGGAAAATTCAAGTTAAAGCTCCTTCTTCAGCTTCACTCTTTATGTTTGATTAAATTTTACAATCTAAATATTTATTAAACTAATACAAACGCATTTAATTCTGATGCATTCCTATCCCCTCACCCCTCCCTCTCCCCTCAGGGGAGAGGATTGAAGCCTGCCCCGTACTTGATACGGGGGTGAGGGGGAAAACGAGTAAGATGTAACAAATATTAGTGCGTTAGTATTACATCCCTATATATTGAGTATAAATTTTTTTAGCAACTGATTCGTTATCAGTTCCTTTGATGATGGCCCTTCCATCTGGAAACAAAGTTATTTCATATTCATTTATTTTGAATATTAATATATGTTCACTTACAAACACTTTTCCAAGATTTTCCAGCCTTTTTGATATGTTTACCAAATTTACCATTTTGTCTGTTGATGGGATAATCTGAACAGCATTCCTTCCGCAGAGGGAAGAAATCGATGCTGATTTTTTCTGCTCCAAAATATCAAATTTTTTTTGAACACATACAGAACAGTCTTCTTTTTTCATTCTGGAAGTATCGATTTTTTCAAATTCATCTGTCCATATATCGATAAAAGTTAAATTTTTGTTTAGTGCGTCTAAATTCCCAAGAAGGAATTTAATCGCTTCAACACTTTCAAGGGAAGCTATTGTTGAAGCTGTTGGCCCGAGTATCCCTACTGTTTCACAGGTGAAAGATTGACCTGGAGAGACAGGGTCAAGAATACATCTCAGGCAAGGGGTTTTATGAGGAATGATGTTCATTATGAAACCATATGAGCTGACGCATGTCCCATATATCCAGGGAATGTTATTTTTTACACATGCTTCATTTATCAAGAACCGAGTCTCGAAATTATCAAGCCCATCGATGACTAAATCCACTCCTTTGATAAGATTTTCTGCGTTTGTAAAATTAAAATCCGTAACCACTGGCTCGATTTCAACTTCTGAATTTATTTTCTTAATTTTTTCTGCTGCAGCGATTGCTTTAGGAAGGTTATTTTTAACATCGTCTTCATCAAATAAAACCTGTCTTTGTAAGTTTTCAATCTCCACAAAATCTCTATCGATAATTTTTATCTTTCCGACTCCTGCCCTTGCCAGATGATCTGCCACATTGGAGCCAAGCCCTCCGCAACCTATTATTGCGATGAAACTGTTCTTCAGTTTTTTTTGCCCCTCAATTCCAATCTTTTCATGAATAGTCTGTCTTGAATACCTCAATAAATCTTTTTTTTCCATTATTCTACCCCATGCGATTTTAATTTTTATTCTAACCCTTAGAATTGATTTTACATTTATTCACAGTTAAATGACAACTGAGTAAGCAGGTAAACTTATGGGGGAAGATAATTTAATTTAACTTTTAATTACTCCAAAACTTTAATTTAATCCTAAATTGAGCGATTTTATTAAGGAAGTCTTCTGGATTTACGCTTTCGCGGGAATGACAGTTTCAACTGATGAGTGTTTAATTCATTCCTGCCCCCATTTTCATGAAGGTAAACTCCAGCAGGAATCCAGTGCCTTTAAAAGCAATTATCGATAAGAATCGCTCAAATTAGGTTAATCTCTTTTTTTATGAAGGAAGACCTTTATTAATGTAATAAGTAACTGCATCGATAAATAAATCAAGTTCCTCAAGGCGCGTATAAAGGCTCGGAGTAACCCTGATTCCAGGAACTTCTTCATGAGTAATTGGTGTAACAACTATATGATGTTTATTGAAAAGAACTTCTGATAGTTTAACAGGATCGATTCCTTCCACATAAAAATTTGCCAGACCACATGAGTGAGCTGGGTCAAGAGAAACACGGAATTTTACCTGAGGAATCTCCATCAATCTCTTTGCCCAGTAATCTTTCAGGAAGCGAAATCGAGCTTCTTTTCTTTTTGAGCCTATTCCATTATGAAATGCAATAGCTTCATCGATTCCAAGTTCTATAGCAACCTGATGAGTTCCAATAGCCTCGAATTTTCTAATGTCATCACTGAGGGGGTCTTGAGGAGGGAAAAGTGGCCATATTTTTTTAATCTTGTCCTTTTTAACATAAAGAAACCCAGTTCCCTTTGGAGCCATAAGCCATTTATGAAGACTTGTTCCGTAGTAGTCACACTCTAAATCTGAAACTTTATGATCTATGTGAGCAAATGTATGAGCTGCATCAACGACTACCTCTATTCCCTTATTATGAGCAATTTTACATATTTCTTTAACAGGAAGAATTTGTCCTGTTATGTTGACCATATGGCATATAAGTATAAGCTTTGTTTTTGAAGAAATACCCTTTTCTATAGCTTCTACTATTTCCATTAAGTCAGAAGGGGGAGAAGGGTAAGTGACTCGCTTTATGACAATACCCTCTCTTTTTTCTCTTTGATTTAATGCATTCTGCATAGAGGGATAATCCTGAGTCGTTGTAAGAATTTCATCCCCGGGTTTCAGAGGGAACCCAAGGAGAATAATGTCCAATGCTTCTGTTGAATTACGGGTAATCGCAATTTCTTCAGGAGAGCAATCGAACATTTGAGCAAGTTTTGTGCGCGTTACTTCCTTTAAGGGCTGTATAACCTGCCACATTGTGTATGTGGGTGATTTCTCCCCAAAATCCATGTATTCTTTAACTGCTTCCTGGACAATTCTTGGCGAAGGATGGACGCCGCCGTTGTTAAGGTTTATAATGCTCCTATCTATTGTGAATGCCTGTTGAATTTCAAACCAGAAATCTTCATCCTGAGCGACCTGTTCAGGAGTTTTTTCTTTTAATTTTAATGTTGCAGCATTCACTTTTTTTATAACATCAGGTGAGAACATTGCTGTGGCTGTTATTAATCCACCAAGCCCTGCAAAATGTTTTAGAAAATTTCTTCTGGAGTGAATCATTATTATTCCTCCTCAATATTAATTTATTTCCTATCTTTTAAACTTTCTTTCATATTTATTTGAATATAGGATAATAATATCAAAAAAAGATAAAGGTTTAAACAATATATAAAGTCTTATTGAAAGGTTGTATTATTCTCTTAAAAAGTATAATATCTTAAATTTAAAATTTATGGAAAAGTGCTTATTCATGTTTTTAAAGAATTTATGAGAAAAATTTATTTATGTAAATAAATCACCCGAGATAACAACTTGAAAATATTTTATGGAAGATTTTTTCGCTGGATAGGTAAGAAAAGAGGCGAATTCAGCTTTGTTTTTGCACTGATTGCTGTAATAATCAATCTCTTTGAAAAAACAAAATCAGTAAGTTTATTAAAAATTGATTTTTCAGGTGTTTTCATATATCTATGGTTGTTAATTTTAGCAGGCATCTGGATTCGGATCTGGGCTGCTGGAAATATTAAGAAATATAAAGAGGTCACAACAAGTGGACCTTACAGGATTATCAGACATCCACTTTATTTGGGAACTCTCCTGATTTATTTCTCTTATTTCCTTGCAATTGGAAATGATAAAATCGGAATTTTCATATTTATTATTATGTATTTAACAATTTATTATCCAAGAATGTTACATGAAGAGGAAAATTTGAAAAAACATTTTCCTGAGTCATATTATTCTTATGCTTATGCAACGCCAAGAATTATCCCGAATATTTTTTTGATTCCATCAGCATTAAAAACATCGAGATTTTCTATCAAAGAAGCAAGAAAAAATATAGGATTTAGAAGTTTATGGGCGATAATTATAATTCCTTTAATTGTTGAATTTATCAGCTATGTAGAAAATTATTTTTAAGTTTAGAGTATTCCTGATGGTAACCTTATAAATTATTCCAGTTGAACATATTTCTCGAGTTCCTCGCTTTCCTCAATCAGACCAGATTCTCTCATTGTCGTTTTTTTAGGAATTCCCTTTTTATCCCAGCCTCTTAATTTGTAATATAGATCGAGCAATTGATTGTATTTATCATATTCTAAGATTTTTCCAGCGATTTGCCCTTCTTTGTCTGCATTTGCAGGATCGAACCAGATTTTGGGAGGATAATCTCTTTTCCTGTCCCAGTCTGGAAACTCTCTGACCCAGAATGCTCTTATGAGGTTATATATTCTATCGCTTACCTTCCAGAAATCGTTAAGAGTCCAATCAAGTCCTGTAGCCTTTTTGAAGTATTCAGGGTAATGATTAAGTTCCCATCCTAATTCAACCCATGGAAATCTACAGGAAACTATAACTTCAAAAAGCCCTCCACGGATTCTCTGTAAATCTATCACCTTTTTTGCCTTTTCAATTCCATAAGACTCCCTCTGGGTTTCAGTTATCTCATAAAGAATAATCCAGGCTTCCTTATGATGAGCACCGATAGCAGATGTTCCATAGGCAAGAGCCATTCCAGGAACAAACTTACAATTATAAGCGGAAATTTCCAGGCCTTTAACATGCATAGCATATGCATCTGAGTCTTTTCCTATCTTTTCAGCCATCTTCATTGTTCCAAGGGCAAGGAGTTCTCCTTCATCTTTTTTCAAGGCTATCTTTTTTAAAAGTTCTTTTGCCTTTTCTGGATCTCCAAATTTGAAGTCATTTTTTTCTACGCCTTGATCAATGGCATCTGCATAAAAAGCTAAAACTCCTCCTGCTGATATTGTGTCCAGTCCAAAGTCATCGCATAGATAGTTTAAAGAACCTACCTGAGCGAGGTCAAAAATTTCAAGATTGCTTCCCAGCATTCCAATATTTTCATAATCCATTTCTGCTTTATTCTTATCTGTATCCAGTATTGTAATTCCGCATCGCATAGTGCAATTCGGGCATCCATAAGTTGCAATTCGGGCAGCATTGAGCCTTTCTCCATCCAATCTCCAAGCATCTTTATGGGATGTCCTCCTCATATTTCTTACTGGTAATGCAGCTACTTCATTAACCCAGGCTAAAATCCCTGTGGTTCCCTGTTCAGACCATCCAGATTTCTTATCCATCTCTCCTACTTTTCTCAAATCATCCAACCCAAGTTTTCTCATTCCCCCGGGGTCTGAAACAGGCATTTCTTTTGTCCCCTTCACCACAATTGCCTTTAGATTCTTTGAGCCCATTACAGCTCCCATGCCAGGTCTTCCTCCTGCTCTTCCTTCCATGCTTCGAATTATGGAATACAAGACCTTGTTTTCCCCAGCCTGCCCTATTGTAAGGATTCCTGCTCTTTTACCATATTTTTTATTGAGCCATTCTATGGTTTCGTAGGAGCCCTTGCCCCAGATCTCATTAGCGGGGAGGAATTCTACCTTCTCATCTTCAATATAAATATATGTTGGAGAATTTGCCTTCCCCTCTACAATAATGGCTTCATACCCAGCCTTCCTTAACTGTTCTGTCACCCAGGAGCCCAGATTCCCATCGCCATAACCTCCAGTGAGAGGAGATTTCGCTGCAACAACTGTTTTACCAGTGTTTGGTGCAGGTACTCCTGCAATGGGTCCTAATGCTACTATGAATTTATTCTCCGGTCCTAATGGGTCGATTCCTGGTTTTAACTCATCCCATAGAATTTTTATGGCAAAGCCCCTTCCTCCTACCCATTTCTTTGCAAATTCTTCATCAAATGATTCTTGTTTAACTTTCTTTGAAGATAGATCAATTCTTAATATGTAACCAGTCCATCCTTTCATTATAAGACCTCCTTTTAAGGCTAACTAAGTGTCAATGGATAACACACGAAATAAACAAAGTCAATAACATAAAGGCTGTATACTCAAATTAGGGATGATAATGAAGGAATTGACTTGATATTTTTCCTTCGATATAGTTTATTTTTTAAATTTGAATAAAAATTGCTCTTCATTTGTATTAATATTTGTTGAAGAAGGAGGGTTCTGCCATGAAAAAAATATTCTTTAAATTTAATTTAATTTTTGTTGCTATTTTATTTCTTATTTTCATCCCTACATCTCTCAATGCTCAGAAAAGTTCACAAAAGGTAATTTTAAAAGGCTTTAGTGAATTTGTGAATGTTACCATGAAGGAATGGAAAGTTCCGGGACTTGCAATAGCAATCATAAAAGACGGAGAGATAATATTATCTGAAGGATTCGGGCTTCGGGATGTAAAAAAGGGACTAAAGGTAACTCCTCAAACTCTTTTTGCCATAGGGTCCTGTACTAAAGCGTTTACTGCAGTCTCTTTAGGAATCCTTGTAGATGAAGGAAAACTTGACTGGGATAAACCTGTAAGGAATTATCTTCCTACTTTCAAGCTATTCGATCCTATTGTAACTGAGAGGATGACACCCTGTGATTTAATTACGCACAGGTCTGGCTTGCCAGGGCATGATTTAGTATGGTATGGTTCTTCATTGACTCGGAAAGAACTTTTCGATCGCCTCCAGTATCTGGAGCTAAGTAAGGATTTTCGTTTGGTATGGCAGTATCAAAACCTCATGTATCTGGCAGCAGGTTTATTAGTCGAGCAAATCTCTGGCATAACCTGGGAAGAATTTGTTCAAAAAAGAATTCTTGAGCCATTGGGAATGAAAAACAGCAATTTCTCTGTAAATGAATCTCAAAAAGCCTCTGACTTTGCTCTTCCTTACAGGGAAGAAAAAAATGAAGTCAAAGAAATTCCATTCAGAAACATAGATGCCATGGGTCCTGCTGGCTCCATGAATTCCAATGTAACTGAAATGGCTAACTGGATTTTGCTCAATCTAAACAAAGGGAAGTTTGGTAAAAACCAGATTATCTCAGAGGCAAATCTCGCTCAGATTCATTTTCCTCAAATGGTTATACAGCAACCTATTAAATATGATGAGTTATTTTATGCAAGTTATGGAATGGGCTGGCTGATCACTGCTTACAGAGGACACTTGATGATTTCCCATGGAGGAGGCATCGATGGTTTTACTGCCCTTGTTACTTTTATGCCCAGGGATAAAATCGGGGTGGTTATTCTTACCAACATGAGTGGCACGCCGATTCCCGAGATTATCGCTTGCAATGTCTATGACCGTTTCCTTGGGCTTGACCAGATTCCTTGGAACAAGCGCATAAAGGATGAAGTGGCAAAAGCAAAAGAGGAAGCTGAAAAAGCAAAAAAAGATAAAGATAAAGACAGAAAACCAGATACAAAGCCATCTCATCCCCTTGAAGAATATGCTGGAGATTTTGAACATCCTGGATATGGAGTTGTCTCTATCAGGAAGGAAGGGGATGATTTAAAAGCAACTTTTAATTCAATGTCTTTTTCTGTAAAGCACTACCACTATGATATTTTCGAACTGACGGATGATTCAACTGGATCAACTAAACTGGCATCTTTCTCCACTGACATAAAAGGAAATATAAGTAGTGTATCAATTCAGATGGAGCCAGCTGTAAAAGAAATTATTTTTACAAGAATGCCTGAAAAGAAAATGCAAGAAAGAAAAGAGGGAGATAAACTATGAATTTTATTATATTCAATGCATCATTTCGAAAAAAAGGAAATTCAGATATATTAGCCTCTTTATCCTTAAAAGAGGCATTAAATAATGAAGCAGTTACAGCTGAGATAATCAATCTAAGAGATCTTCGACTGGAACAATGTAATGGTTGTATGAGATGTGTATTCAAAGATGAAATCTGTCCTTTAAAAGATGATTTCTATCCTCTGATGGATAAAATTGTTAAAGCTGATGCTTTGCTTCTTATATCATCAACTTATGTGATGAGCATTCCTGGTTATTTTAAAATGCTTATCGACAGATTCCTTTTGATTCGTCCTTATTATGAGAAACTATATCTAAGACCCTCCGCAAGCATAGGAGTATCCAGCCCTATAGATTGGAACTCTTTTCAGCTTCCTTCAATGAATTTATTTTTACTTGGTCTTGGATTCAAGATAGAAGAAAGTTTCATTGTTTATGGAGCAGGACCTGGAGAGGTTTTATTGGATGATAACCAAATATCCAGGGTCCGACAAACTGTAAGAAAAATATGCGAGCTTGCTTTAAATCCAGTTCGTAAGAGTTACTCTGATCAGATTTCCAAACACTGCCCTGTTTGTTTTTCAACTATATTCGAAAGAATAGAAGAAAGAAAATTTCGCTGCCCGATATGCTTATCTGAAGCGGAAGAAATAGAAGGGGGGTTCCTTTTTAGTGGAAAAAGTATGAATAATCACAGATGGACAGAAAAGAACATAGAAGAGCATTTTGAGAACTGGATTCTCAGAACAAAAGATTTATTTCGAAAGAATTTGCCAGAAATCTTTAAGAGGAAAAAAAAATTCCTCAGTTCTTGAAAAATATATTTTCGTTTTAAAATAAAGACAATTTATTTTGTATTTTTTAAAAATTTATAGTTAATGAGGGATTTTGATTGATAAAAAAACCAATATATTGGATTTTAAATTAAAAAATCCAAATTTTTGGAGAAATGGCAATTTTAATTAGTTTAAATATTGATAAAAATAATCTATTATCAATATTTTAAATTAAAATTTAAATATGGCACATAAATTGCTTTATAGATAATATGAAAATGAAGATAAAAAATTTTTTGAGCTGGTGTTTGAGCTGTTATTT
>JBFLYD010000047.1 GCA_040756905.1 Acidobacteriota bacterium | reverse complement strand
GTTTGCTTGAAGTTGATTTAAAAACCAATATCCCATTCAGTGTATACAATTGAAAAGATCGTTTGTTCTAATAATTTCAATAGATTGTCTCTTATGCGACGCTCTTGCTTAGTAAAGTCACGCTAGGGATGGGATGAATGATGGATGAATTGGTTGCATTGCTCAACAGAGCGTATCTGCCTTCTTGCCTTAGGTACTCCGCCCAAATTCCTCACTTCGCTCGGAATTTCAGATACGCTCGGCCGTTATTCAGAATTAAGCAAAATAAATGTAAAAGAAAAAATTGTAAAATTGAGGCAGGCATATGAACAAGTTTGTTGATCTGGGTAAAAAAACTCTGATAACCAATTCTCCTTTGTGGCAGATCAACGAGTCCGAGGGCGAACAGATCCTCCAGATCATCGACAATAAAGAGGTAGACCACATCGGCGGTAAGGTCGCACTCATAAATGACATCAAGCGCAATTACACGATGCAGGCGGAGATGCGCTTTCTTGGGCACCATTTGGGTCAAGAAAGAGCAGGCTGGTTTGGCTTCGTTATGCGGGCCCAAGATGTGCAGAACTATGAATTTGTCTGGTTTATGCCTAAGGCAGAAAGTAGGCAGAGGGTTGCTTACTTTGCCGTTGCCCATGGAATTGTACCGTGGTGGACAGAGCTATTTCACCCCGCGCCAGTAGGACGACTTCCGGGGCTCTGGCTTGTTATCTGCTAAGGCAAGGATTGGTTTCTCCAGACCAATCTGAAGAAATAAAAGTGCAGGTAGAACAGGGAATTGAAATGGGGCGACCAAGTCAAATTGAAGTAAGGTTATGGTTATCAAATGACATCATTAAGCGAGTGTGTGTCCGCGGTCATGCAGTCTGTGTGCTTAAAGGCGAATATGAACTCTTCTGGAGAGTCCAGATGCCTTCGTTTTCCACGGATTCTGTCTTGGACTTGGTAAAAAAGAAATGCTAAAGGGGAAAAAAGGAATTATTCTGGAGAAATTCTTATAGTATTGGGTGGTCACCTGAAAGACCTAAAGAAGTTATTTAGAGAAGTTGAACAGGCAGAGACTATTAAATGTCAATATTGCATGCCATATGAAAATAATCTACCCATCTACATCTGCAGAAATCTGAAGAAGTCGGTTAAAGAAACATGGTCTCAAGTAAAACATTATGACTGATTTAAAATCAAAATCACAAAGAGCTGAATAAAGACATAATTAATTTGTCAATCTTAGTTTATTTCTTTTTATTTGGAATAGGATAATGAAAATTGAAGTGAGTGATAATGCTAAATATATAATTCCTTTCAAATAAGACCCAAAGATCAATTTTCCTATCCCAAAAAGAGAAAGATAGATAGAAATAGAGCCAAGAACCCAGCAGAAAAGATTTATCAGCAGATTGTTCTTCGATTCCATCTCCATGAAGTTCTCAGCTACTGGCTTCCAGAAAAGTTTTCCAGGTCTAACTTTATTATAGAATTCGATAAGCTTCTGTTCTGGCTCAGGCTTTGTGAGATAGGTAACAGAAAGCCACATCAAGATTGAACCTGAAACAGTTATCAACATAATTTTAGCGAAGTCAATTGGGTTGTTTGAATCGAGCTTGAAGCCTACCTGTAAAATTAGAGAAATGATTAGAGAAGCTGCCATCGCAGAAATTTCAGACCATGCATTAATTCTCCACCAGTACCATCTAAGGAGTAGAACTAATCCAGCTCCTGCACCGATTGAGATTAAAAGTTTCCATGCATGTTCAATAGACCCCATGAAATAAGTAACCACTCCAGATAGAAGCATGATAAAGATTGTTGCTGCTCTTGAGATGAACACATAATGCTTTTCAGATTCAGATTTTTTTATAAATCTTTTGTAGAAATCAT
Organism: Acidobacteriota bacterium; assembly: GCA_040756905.1. Lineage (NCBI taxonomy): Bacteria > Pseudomonadati > Acidobacteriota > Acidobacteriota bacterium. The sequence goes on along the minus strand of JBFLYD010000047.1, from coordinate 43,401 downwards.
TTACTACATAAGAAGCTCCCCAGTTAAGATGGGTTGCAATTGTTGACATATAGGCTGCAGCGAAGCCAGCTAAAATGAGACCTCTGAATGGATTTGGAAGATAATCTTTTATCATTCTTACATATCCAGTTTCCGGGTCTGAAAGGTTAGGAAAAACAATCATTGACGAAAGAGCTACAAGAATCCATGGCCAGGGCCTTAAAGCATAATGGGCAATGTTGAACCAGAAAGTTGCAAGAATTGAATGAGTTTCATTTTTTGTGGAGAAAATTCTTTGGGCAACATATCCACCTCCTCCTGGTTCAGCTCCAGGATACCAGGATGACCACCATATCATTCCAACATAAACAAAAAATGTAATTAGAGGCATCCACGCAGAGCCTACATCAGGAATAAAAGAAAGGGGAGAACCTCTTACAGGCAAAGCTTCAGAATGCTTAACTATTCCTTCAATTCCCCCAACTGCTTTAAGGGAAAATACAGCAAGTACTATTGAACCTCCCATAGCTATGATAAATTGAAAGAAATCTGTGACCAAAACACCCCAGAGGCCAGAAATTATTGAGTAGATTACAGTCACACCGAAACATATAAAAACCGCTTCCCATTTTTTAATTCCAAGAGTTAGTTCCATCACTTTTGCCATTCCTAATGTGACCCAGCCCATGATTATGCAGTTTATCGGAATAGCTAAATAAAGCGCCCGGAAGGCTCTTAGAAATGATGCAGGTTTTCCACTGTATCTTATCTCAGCAAATTCAACATCTGTCATAACTCCAGCCCTTCTCCAAAGGGGAGCAAAGAAAAAAACAGTAAGGATTCCACTCATGGCAAAATTCCACCACAGCCAGTTTCCAGCTACTCCGTGTTTTGATACCATTCCTGTGACTGCAAGGGGAGTATCTGCTGCAAATGTTGTGGCTACCATTGACGTTCCAGCAAGCCACCATGGAATGCTTCTCCCTGAAAGAAAATATTCGTTAATACTTTTACTTGCCCTTTTCGAGAAATATAACCCAATAATGAGAGAAAAAATAAAGTAGACAATTATGATTGACCAATCGATATAATTGAGAATCATTTATTTTTCTCCTTTTTCGAGAAACTCTTTAAATTTTTTTCTGTATTCCTCTTTATAATCTTTTACAGTTTTCTCATAACTAAATTCTGGAATTTCAGATTTTTTCTTCCATAAAAGTTCGACCTTTTTTGTTGCCGAAGGAATTAAAATAGTTTGATCTTTTATTTTTGCTTTTTTCTCATCAGCTTTTGCGCTGATTAGGTCTACAAAGAAGGGGATATGAATAATGATTTTTTCAGGAGGCATGCGAAACTGAGAGTTTATGTATACGAGAGCGCCATCTTTTTTAAATTTAATTGAGAAATCAATTTTTCCAAAATCTGTTGGCGCATTCTTAACAAATGTTTCCTTTCCATCTTCCACCCAGACTGGAGAGATAACTGATAATAAATGAAGATTTTTGTCTTCCTCCCTTAAAAGCATGTTTCTCAGTAAGACTCTGAATTTTGCAGCAAACCATCCATGAGGTGTAAGATTCTGTCCAAAATCCCTATCTCCCCATGGTAATATTGAAAATTCAAAGCCAGTATGGGTTGAACTTGTGTGCATTAACATCGAATAGAATTCTTCAAGAACTTCTTCCTGTTCTCCCCGGATTACCTCTGTTTCAGTGTTTTTCATCGTAAGATATAGATGAAGCCATTTTCCATCTCCATAGGTCATAATTCCTTCCTGATATTTTTTCTTTGTATGGTTAAGAGTGGCTGTAACCATTTGGTCGAATGGGTTTAGAATCTTTTCTGGATACACCGAGAGCATATTTCCCCAGTTCTGACCACTCAGATCATCTAAGCCCGGAGGTATGTATCCCCCAGATTTTTTTGTTATGTATTTTAATGCCTTTAAAAAGTTCTTGAAATAATCTTCGTATTCCTTTTTAAAAAATTTTACATCCTGTTTTTCTTCAAGAGCATTAGCAAGAATGATTGCATTTTTTATTCCTGCTAAAGCCCAGAAATTATGGCCTGTTACATGGCCTGTTATTAATTCATTATCTCCAGAAGTTGTAACTGGCATAATTTTTAGAGGATCCTTTTTTGTTGCATTATGGAGCCACTCCATCGCTCTTTTAACAGAATGATAAACTTTTTTTGCAAAATTTAAATCATTTGTAATCTTATAATGCTGTCCGAATGCCCACAGAGTTTGTCCCCAACCATCATACTGTCCTCCCTGAGAGATAAAATTTCCATTTTCATTCTGCCATTTAAGAAAAAAATCCAGACACTGTTCTGCGATTTTATGATAACCCGATATATCATAATTTCTAACAATGTATGAACTATCCCTTAACCAGAAGGCATCATATTGAAATTCATTAACTTTTTGTACATAATCTTTTCCAATTTTGTCCCTTGCAATCAGGTCATAGATTAAGTTTGCTTTGAAAGTATTTATCACTTTTTCCTCAGATAGATAAATCTCAATTCCTTCTCCCAGAATTTTTTCCCAATAATTTACTGTGATTTTAAGATATTCATCAAAATCAGCATTTTTTATTTTTTCTATTAGATTGTCCTCTTGAGCAACTATTGTCATGTCACTTAAATACCTTTCGTTATCCTTTTGTGCCACGACACTTTCCCTATGGGGGCAAGCCCTCCTTAGACGCTTCACTGAGCACTCCCCACCCATGGGGAAGTCCCTTTCCCATACCCCTTCAGTGTGCTTTACGAGAAGTTGATTAGTTGGGAAGAGATTTATGGGACAGCACACTGGATGGTATGGCATTTTGAGAACAAGGGATTTTGTTTCGCCCAGGTCAAGCTTAATTTCAAATTTTACAAGACCAACTGGAGTTGTTGGCATGATTCTTGGCTTTTTATATTCACTCCTGTATTCATTTCTCAATGTGACGAGTTTTTTGTGTTTAATTTCCTCAGGGAAAAAATATAAGACTTTTTTATCCCTCATCATCATTCCATCAGAAAACTCATATTGCCATTCAGGGTTGAATTCTTCTCCTGCCTGCTCGTAAGTTCCTATTCTTTCAGACTTTGCTGGCCTTTTAAACCTGTGGTCAGGGACTCCATGGATATAATTTGATTCAGCTGTGTATCTTGTTCCAGCTGTCCAATAGACGGATCTTTGGGAATTGGAAAGATTTTGAAATTCTATTTTTATAAAATTTATAAGGTTCTCTCCAGGGCTACCATTTAGAGTAAAAGCAAAAATTGTAACAGAATATTTTACATCTTCCTTTATGAATTGATATTGAATAATTGGAAGGTATCCTTTATAAAGAGTTTTTACTCTTTGATTTACAGGTTCAGGAGGGCTTCCAGTAAAAAACATCAATTCGCAATAGCCTGTATAAAGATAACCTTCAGGAGTTATCTCAGTTCCTTCCCTTCCATCCATTATTCCCACAACATCAACAGGGTATCTAAAGTATGAAAATGGCTTCTCATCTCTGTCAATGGCAGGGTTTACCATCTGAGAAGATAAAATGGATGAAAATATCCAATAAAGAAAAATAAACAAAGTATAAATTTTTTTTATGCTTCCCATTTTAAATTCCCCAACTAAAATTTTAAAAAACATCATAATCTTACTATATTTTTCGATTCCCCTCATCATTTTTTTGGAAAACTTTCAAACATTGACAGAGCCAAGAACTAATAATATATTTTTAAAAATAAAAATATAATGGAAAGGATGATAAAAGTCATTGATATAATGCAAAAAATCAGGATACTCATAGAACTACAAAAGATTACCAAAGAAATTAAGAAGAGTTCTAAAGAAAAGGTATGGAAAATAAAGCATTGAAACATTGATGTTTTATATGCTTTGTGTTAAAAAAGTTGTATGTTGAAAAGTATCCAAAAGGAATTAAAAAACTTAAAAATTATCGCAGTATATCTTTTTGGTTCCTCTACACATGGGATTAAACATAGAGAAAGTGATTTGGATATAGGGATTTTATTTGAAAATAACAGATTATCCGAAAATAAACTTGAAATTTATAATAAACTTTATTCAATATTTTCAGATATTTTTCCAGCTAAGGAAATAGATATAGTATTCCTCAACGATGCTCCCCTTTCATTACAATTTGATGCAATAAGAAATGGAAAAATATTGTATGAAAGAGATAGAAATATTCGCCTCAATTATGAAGAAAAGATAATACTGGAATATATCGATTTTGAGCCAATTCAAAGAGAAATTGATAAAATAATTTTGGAGAGAGTGTGAAGGAAATCCCATTAAATAAACATACAATTACTTCAAAATTAGATGAGATTCAAAGAGATGTAGAAAAATTAAAAAAATTTCAAAGTATTTCTTATGAAGAGTTTAAAGAAGGGGAGAATTTTGCAATAGCAGAACATTATTTAAGGCGTGCTTTGGAAGCACTGTTTGAAATTGGTGCCCATATTCTTTCAAAAATACCTGGAGCAAGAATTACAAGTTATAGAGAAATTGCGAAAAATTTAGGACAGTATAAAATTGTCTTAAGGGAGTTTTTCAGAAGAAACATTGATTAAAATGGCAGGATATAGAAATCGCCTTATTCATTTCTATTCTGAAATTACTACGGAGGAAATGCATAAAATTATTTGCGAGCACTTAGATGACTTTGGGAAGTTCAATGAATTTATAAAAAAAGTGTTAAAATTTCCTGGGAAATATAAATTAAAAATCGAATAAAATAATTTAATTAAAAAAGTAGTGAAGGACTATATTATGAAGAATAACGAAAGAGAAAGAATTTTTAAAACAAAGGCTCTGAGGCGCAAAGAACTTGCAAAACTTCCTTCGTCTTGGAGAAGATGGGTGATTGAAAGCATAGAGGAGAAGACAGATGAGGGAATCTAAGCAATATAACTATGAAATTCCAATTGTGGTCTTTTGCCAAATTCCTCAAGGAAAACTTGATGCATTAGCTAACCTGATAAAAGAGCTTTCATCAGCTCCCTATATCTTTCATTTAAAAGAACATTTAGAAGGAATACTAATTGTTCCCGATAACTTAATTAAACCTACTGTCCACGAAATTGCAAAGACTTTCTTAAAGAAATACTCTTACTTATCTGATCCCACACCTCCAAAAGCAATTGCAATTCCAGTAGAATACGAATCGAATTTGTTATGTTTTATAGTGATGAGTGAAAGTCTATTACAATCAGTTGATGAGAATAATTACCATACATTAGACTTTGTCATGGCAGTTCTGGAAGGACTACTCTATGTTCAGATATACGTCATCGCCTGGAAAGATCGGGGTTACCTTTATCCAAAAACCCTTGCATCTTCTTTTGAAACCGACCTGTTTTTGCTGAGTTCTCTTATCCATGACGAATATATTGTGTGTAAAGTGTTGGCTTTAATCCTTGCTACAGATCGACTGGTAGAAACCGAAGAGAGAAAGATAATTGGGATAATTCGTTCTAAAGAACCCATTGCCCTTATACTCGATGCCTCAGCTATAGAATTAGCTCAAATTATAGCTAGAACCCTGAGAGACAAAATACAACAACCTTGGTCCATGTTAATGAGATGTATCTGGCGACATATGTTTAAACCTCTTGCAAGGATATCAGGTTATGATATAAACCTTGATCTCTCTAAATCCACAAATAAACCTAATGATAGTTGCTTCTATCGAGATTATATAGCCAAATACTGGGATAAGATTCAGGAAGAATTAGAAAGTTATTATAATAGGGGATTAAATGGAAATGAGTCGGTTTTAAATAAAATTAGTAAAATCATTGAAGAATTCCTCAGAGAGGTTGGGATCACCCATAGTGATATAGACAAAAGAGAATACGAGGTGAAATTCAATAAGCGTTTTTTTGACTTCATAAAGACTCTAATCGGCCAAATCCACTAATAGACTATTCACGGAAAATCTCAAAGGGTTGACAATTTAAATCTTTCTCTTCCTTAAGGGGCTGATTTTTATAAAAAGATAAACTTTTAAAATATTTGTCCTTTTAGGAAAATTGACATAATAAATAATTATTTTTATATTTTAAACAATAAAATGGAAAAAACAATAAAAATTATTAATGAAATGGAAAAAATTGATAAAGTAATTTTAAAAAGAGCATGAAATATGATGAAAAAACAGATAGGTATTAAAAATCTTGAAGCACAGGCTAAAAAATTAATCAATTTAGTAGATTACCAGGATGATTCTGTAGTGAGCAGGGAGATAATAAACAGAAAGACAGGAACAGTAACTTTGTTTGCTTTCGATAAAGGACAGGGATTGAGTGAACATACAGCTCCATTTGATGCTCTTGCTTATCTTCTTGAGGGTGAAGCGAAAATTACAATATCTGGAAAATCTATTTGGTTAAAAGAGGGTGAGATGGTCATAATGCCAGCCAATAAGCCCCATGCCTTAAAGGCAGTGGAAAAATTTAAGATGATTTTAATAATGATAAGGTCTTAAAGCGAGAAAAGTGAAAGGAGCTTTGTAAAGAGGGAGGAGGCCAAATTAATATGGAAAAAATGATATCTAGAATTAAGATAGAGTGCATTCAGGGAGATATAGCATCGCAGGGAAATTTTACTGCTGTTGTGAATGCGGCAAATGCTGAGCTTCGAAGAGGAGGAGGTGTTGCTGGTGCGATTCATCGAGCAGCTGGACCTGGATTGGAAGAGGAGTGTCGTCCATTAGCACCCATTAAGCCAGGAGAGGCTGTTATCACAGGAGGTCACAATCTTCCCAATCGATATGTGATTCATTGTTTAGGACCTGTTTATGGAGTGGATAAACCATCTGATAAGCTTTTAGCTAATTGCTATCGGAATGCGCTGAAATTAGCTGAGGAATACAAAATAGATTCAATTGCCTTTCCAGCTATATCTACTGGAGTTTTTGGCTATCCTATAGAAGAAGCAGCAGAAGTTGCATTTAAAACCATTATAGAGGTTGTCCCAAATTTAAAATATGTGAAAAGGATTCGATTTGTGCTTTATAGCGACAAGGACCTTGAGATTCATGAAAGAGTTTTTGCGAAATTTCAACCCTGAATGGGAAAACATCCCTAATGATTGTAAAAACATGAAAAATATCCAGATATTTGAAGAGTCAGCTCAAGAGTATGATGAATGGTTTGATGAAAACAAGTTTGTCTATGAGTCAGAGGTTCTGGCTTTAAGAAAATTTATTCCAAAAAAGGGTTATGGTTTAGAAGTAGGAGTAGGTACTGGAAGATTTGCAGTTAAGCTTGGTATTCAAGTTGGAGTTGAGCCGGCAAAAGCGATGGCAGGTATAGCAAGAAAACGTGGAATAAAAGTTTATGAAGCAAGAGCAGAAAAGCTCCCTTTTGATAATGAATCTTTCAATTTTGTACTGATTGTAACAACGATATGTTTTCTCGATAGCCCTATTAAGGCACTAAAGGAAGTAAAAAGAATTCTTAAGCCAGGAGGAAATATTATAATCGGAATGATTGATAGGGATAGCCCTCTTGGTAAGATTTATAAATCAAAAAAGAATAACAGCAAGTTTTATCGATATGCCCATTTTTACTCTGTTAATCAGGTCTTAGATTGGTTTAAAAGATTAAAATACAAGAACATCAGAATTTGCCAGACAATCTTCAGGGACCCAAAAGAGGTAGTTGCTGTTGAGCCTATAAAAGATGGTTATAGCGAAGGAGGTTTTGTTGTATTTTCTGGTCAAAAAGAAATAGAATCATGAAAATGTTAGGAAGAAAATAGATTATGGATGACTTATTTATTGACGAAAGAAAATTGTTAAAATTGCTTGAGGAGATGATCAGGATTGATTCGGTAAATCCTTCCCTTGTTAAAGGTGGAAAAGGAGAGTCGAAAATTGCCCATTACATAGGAAACCTTTTAGAAGAAATTGGCCTTGAAGTAAAATTTCAAGAAATTAGGCCTGATAGAGTAAATGTTATCGGTATGCTTAGAGGAAATGGCAACGGAAAATCTCTTATGTTGAATGGACATACTGATACAGTGAGCACAGATAAAATGGATATTGAACCACTAACTCCAAAATATGACGAAGGTAAAGTATATGGAAGAGGAAGCCTTGATATGAAGAGTGGCTTATCAGCAATGATTATGGCAGCAGATGCAATCGTTAAATCTGGGCTCCCATTAAAAGGAGATGTAATTCTTGCATTTGTGGCTGATGAAGAGTATGCAAGTATAGGAACAGAAGAGTTGATAAAGGAGTATTCTGCAGATGCTGCTATTGTATGTGAACCAACAAGTTTAGAAATATGTATTGCCCACAAGGGGTTTGCATGGACTAAAGTTGAAGTATTTGGGAAAGCAGCTCATGGCAGTAGACCAGATGAAGGTATCGATGCAATTGTGAATGCAGGAAAAATATTATTTGAAGTGGATGAGTTAGCTTGTACCATTTTCCCCCAGAAAAAACATCCATTGCTTGGTTCACCCTCAATCCATGCCTCTTTAATTAGTGGGGGGACTGAGCTGAGCATTTACCCTGATTGTTGTAAAATTGAATTGGAAAGGAGAACAATACCAGGAGAGAATTATGGAACTGTAGTAGATGAGGTGAAAGACCTAATAGATAAGATTTCAAGGAAAGATGAAAAATTTAAAGCTAATTTTGAGGTATTTTTTCATCGACCTCCTTATGAAATACCTAAAAATGAATTAATAGTTAGGTCATTGGAAAAAGCATATGAAAGTGTCTTAAAAAAAGAACCGAAACACAAAGGACTGAGTTTCTGGACAGATTCAGCAATTTTAAAAGAAGCAGGGATTCCAGCAGTTATCTTTGGTCCGAGCGGTGAAGGACTGCATGCTTCAGTCGAGTATGTTGATTTTGACTCTGTTATTGAGACTGCGAGGGTTTTAGCCAGAGTGATTGTAGATTTTTGCAATTCTTAAAGTTTTAATTTTATGAGTACAAAAAATATCAAAATATTTAACAAATTAGTTCAGGAATATGATGAGAGGAGATAAATTTATGAAAAAACTTATTTTAATCTTTTCTTTGTTTTTTGTATTTATACCAGGAAGTGTCCTGATCGCTCAGGAACATTACAAGCTTCCTCCAAAAGAAGTAATACGTATTCTTGATGCACCTCCTCCTCCAATTGCATTGATGAGCCCAAATGGAAATTCAATGTTATTAGCTGAATATGAAGCTATGCCTTCTATTGCTTATCTTGCCCAGCCTATGTTAAGGCTTGCTGGTATTAGAATTACACCTAAAAATAACAGCCTTCAGCAGATGACTTTCTATACCGGATTTACACTAAAAGGATTAAAAGATGGATCTACTAAGCGTATTTCCACTCCGAATGGAGCTAAATTAGGTTTTCCTCAATGGTCTTATGACGACCGATGGATTGCTTTTCTTAGATATAAGGAGAATGGCGTTGAATTGTGGTTAGCTGATACAAAATCAGGAGAAGCAAAGTCAATCACAGCTCTTAACATTAATGCTATTTTGAACAGTGGCTTCCAATGGATGCCTGATAATCGCCATTTACTTGTTAATATGGTTTTAGAAAATAGAGGAAACCCACCAGAGGCTCCTTCAGTTCCAGTGGGTCCAAAGGTTCAGGAGGTATCTGGTAAATTTTCAAAAGTTTGGACTTTCCAGGACCTTCTAAGTGACCCTTATGATGAAGCTTTGTTTGATTATTACACAACTTCTCAAATTGTGGAAATAGATATCCTCTCTGGAAACAACCGTAAAGTTGGCTCACCAGGAATATACATGGATGTAACTCCATCGCCTGATGGAAATTTCCTTCTTGTTTATAGAATAAAAAGACCTTACTCCTATAGTGTCCCTTATTACTACTTCGCACATTCTTTAGAAATATGGGACAGAAAAGGAGAAATAGTGCATATCATCGCAGATCTTCCTTTAGCAGATGAAGTTCCAATAAGAGGGGTTCCTACTGGTCCCAGGTCAATCGATTGGAGACCCCTTAAACCTGCCACTCTTACCTGGGTTGAAGCTTTAGATGGAGGTGATCCAGAAAAAGAAGTTCCACACAGGGATAAACTGATGACATTATCTTCTCCTTTTAAGGATGAATCAGAGGAAATAATGAGAATTAAACATAGATATTCAGGAATTTCATGGCTCGAATCTGAAGGAATGTCTTTCATTACAGAATTCGATTGGAAGAGAAATTGGCGCATAACTTATTTAATAAATGTTGAAAATCCTGACGTAGCCCCAAAAAAGGTTTTCGACCTGAGCATTCACGATAGTTACAACGACCCGGGTTTCCCTGTTTCAAAAACTACAAAATTCGGAGAAAGTGTGTTACTCCAGGATAAAGATTGGATTTATCTTTCTGGAAGGGGTGCCTCTCCAGAAGGAGATAGACCTTTTCTGGATAGAATGAACATTAAAACCATGAAAAAAGAGCGTCTTTATCAATCTGGAGAAAATTACTATGAAACATTTTTTGCCTTTGTTAGAGATTCACGCTTTCAGATAATAACGAGCTATGAGTCTAAAACCGAACCTCCAAATTATTATCTTGTAAATTTGAAGACAAAAAAACGGCAAGCTATAACTGATTTTAAAGACCCTGCTCCGGAGCTTACGGGAATGAAAAAACAATTAGTAAAATACAAGAGAGAGGATGGAGTTGAGCTTTCAGGGACCCTTTATCTTCCACCAAATTATAAAGAAGGAGAAAGGCTTCCTCTTGTTGTTTGGGCTTATCCTCTTGAATATAGCGACCCGAAAGTTGCTGGACAGGTAAGAGGTTCTCCTAACAGGTTTACCTTTTTCAGGGGGACATCCCAGCTATTCTTTGTAACGCAAGAATATGCAGTTCTGGATGGAGCTCAAATGCCTGTTGTTGGTGACCCAAAAACCATGAATAATACTTTTGTAGAACAGATTGTAGCAAGCGCAAAAACAGCAATAGACAAGCTGGATTCAATGGGCATAATAGACCCAAAACGTGTGGGTGTGGGTGGACATAGCTACGGAGCTTTCATGACGGCTGACCTTTTAGCACATTGCGACCTTTTTGCAGCTGGTATTGCAAGAAGCGGTGCATACAACAGAACTTTGACTCCTTTTGGTTTTCAGAATGAAAGAAGAACTCTCTGGGAAGTTCCTGATGTATATTTCAAACTGTCTCCATTCATGCATGCCCATAAAATTAATGAGCCTATTCTTCTAATCCATGGTGAAGCTGACAATAACTCTGGAACATTTCCAATTCAATCCGAAAGACTCTTTCATGCTTTAAAAGGGCATGGGGCTACTGCTCGATTGATCATGCTTCCCCATGAAAGCCATGGTTACAGAGCAAGGGAGTCAACCCTTCATGTTCTGGCAGAGATGTTCGAGTGGTTCGACAAGTATGTTAAGAATAAAAAATGAATAAAAACTTCACTGACAAAATAGAGCAGTTTATAACAGAAATGCCTAAGGTAGAACTTCATCTGCATCTGGAAGGAGCTATCCCTTTGGAGATGCTATTTAATCTTATTCAGAGGGAAGGGAAAGACCCATCAATTAAGAGCCTCGACGATTTGCGCAGGAAACTCACTTACACTGATTTTGCACACTTTATCGAGGTATGGACCTGGAAGAATACTTTCATCAAAGAAGAAAGAGACTTTGAAGAAATATCCTATCAAATGCTAAACAGTCTTAGCAAACAAAATGTGAAGTACGTTGAGGCTTTCTATTCTCCAGGTGATTATTGGAGGCAAAATCTCTCTACACAAGGAATTACAGAATACCTGATAAAGGGTAGGGAGAAAGCATATCATGATTTTGGTATTAGATGTGAGTTAATTATAGACCTTATAAGGGATCATGGTCCTGAGATAGGAATGCAACGTTTGGAAGAAGTTACGCCTTATTTGGGCAAGGGGGTTATCGGAATTGGTCTTGGCGGAAGTGAACAAGATTTTCCTGTTGACCCTTATGCCTTTGTTTACAAAGAGGCGAAGCGACGGGGCTTTAGACTCACTGCTCATGCTGGTGAAGTGGTAGGAGCACAATCTATATGGAATGCTATTAAGAAATTGGGAGTTGAACGAATTGGACATGGTGTGAGGGTTTATGAGGATTTCCAACTCATGTCTCTGCTCAAGGAAAGACAAATTCCATTGGAAATGTGTGTGTTAAGTAATGTGAAAACTGGAATATGCGCGTCTGTGGATGTCCATCCAATAAGAAAGTATTTTGAAGATGGACTAATGGTGACTGTGAATTCTGATGATCCCACTATGTTCAATACATCCCTTACTCAAGAATATTTGTTGTTAGCTCAAAAACTCAACTTTACATTAGAAGAGATAAAACGTCTTATTATCAATGGCATTGAAGCTTCCTTTATGTCAAGTCAAGATAAAGAGATAATGAAATCTCAATTTGAAAAAGAATGGGAAGAACTATATAAAGAAATGGAGTAGGTTCCCTTGAAGACATTGGTGTTTTATATACTTTGTGCTAAAAAATATATGTTAAACCCGAATTATGCAAACCTATGTCAAAGCCCTTGTAGGGCAGGGCTTTAGCCCTGCATCTTTGGTGAATCAAAGCAAGGCTAAAGCCTTGCCCTACGGTAATCTGCAAATAATCTTGCGTAATTCGGGTTAAAAAGAATTCAAATCAAATAATTTAAATAAAAAATTCAAATAGAAATTCTTAAAATAAAATAAATTTTACCTAATACAAACGCATTAAATAATTTGTAGGGCAACCCTTCAGGGTTGCTTAACAAAAGGCTAAAGTCATGCCCTCCAGGTCAATTTATTTAATTTGTTTATGTTAAATGTTTATAATAGGGAGTTTTTCTATTCTCTGGGAAAGGGGTTCTGCTCCTTTTGAAGTAACAACAAAGTCATCCTCGATTCTTACTCCAAATTCCCCTGGAATGTAAACACCAGGCTCAATTGTAATTGTTGTTCCCTCAGGTAAAGGTAGTTTATTACCTTTTACAAGATAGGGATGTTCATGTCCATCCAATCCAAGTCCATGGCCAAGTCTATGGATGAAGTATTTTCCATACCCTTTTTTATCGATTACTTCTCTCGCAGCTCTGTCAACATCCTCACAGGGAACCCCAGTTTTTGCTGCTTTCATCCCTGCTTCCTGAGCCCTTAGAACAGTTTCCCAAACTTCGATGAATTTCTGAGAGGGTTTTCCGAAGAAATATGTTCTTGTTATGTCAGAAACATAATCAGCAACTCTATCCCCTTTATCGATAAGAATTACCATATTTTTTTCAAGTTTTTTCGTTCCATCATACCCATGAGGGATTGAAGAGTTTTCACCGAACTGAACAAGACCTCCTCCTAAAATTCTCTGGAGTTCATTTTCTGTCATTCCAGGATAAATTTTTTTCATTCCTTCTTCGAGTTTATTTAAAGTTATAGAGGAAGCTCTTCGTAAAGCTTCGATTTCATCTGGTTCCTTAACCATTCTCAGAATATTGATAATCTCTTCTCCATTCAGTATTTCCTTATCGGGAAGAGCTTTTTTGATCCCTTCCTCAGTTATCACTCTCATAGTTGGGTCAACTCCAATTTTTTTAGAGCCTGATGATTTTGATATGAACTCGCTCAATTTCTCGAAAGGATTTTCATGCTCTTCCCAGAGAATGAAGTTTTTTATAAGTGGTTGACGGTTGAACCTTCTCAGTTCAAAGGATGGGCAAAGAATGTAGGGCTCTTTATCAATCGAAAGAATCAAAAGCTCTGTTCTTTCACTGTACCATGTTCTTAAAGAAGTGAAATAATAAAAATTTGTTCCTGGAGATATAAGGAGATGGGAAAATCCATTTTCTTTCATTTTCTCTCTTGCTCTTTTAATTCTTTTAGAGAAAGATTCTATTGGAATAGTAAAGGGTCTCTCTTCAAACTCATAAGGAATCGGGAGAGAGAAAATGTATCTTCTGGAAATAAAAAATGGTAATGGAGTTGATACAACTAATTTTTTAATAAAACTTCTTCTTGAATTTTTCATTTACCCTCTCTTTCTTAATTATAAATTTTAATGCTTCCTTAATATTTTTCTCTAAAAAGTTTCCCCCATTTTGTAGGTTCTATCCTGGCTCTCTGGAGCCTTTTTCCTTTGAGTGGCCACCAGATAAAATCATGATATACATAGGAGCCAAAGACAAATAAATAAACTAAAGGGGTCTGGAAAAGTAATTTCTGGAATATTTTAAGGGGGCTGAACCAGAATAAGTCTCCAAATTTACTGGCAAAATTATCTCCTACTTCAAAACCAAAGTTTATTTCTTTAATATCCTCACCCAGTATTTCTATCTCTTCCATTCTTCCTTTACCCAGTCCATCTTCATGAGCTATTCTGATGTATGGGATGCTCATCGGATCAAATCCCATCATCTTTGAAGATACTGCATCAATTGCAACGCTGTCTGAGCTGGCTAAGATATAATCTTTTTCCTCAGGGATCATAGTCCTGGGGCCAGGACCATTTCCGCAAATAGTTCCATCCATTACTGTAAATATGCCAGAATGAATTTCTTTCTGAATTGCAAGAAGGTCCACAAGAGTTTCGTGAATATGGGAGTGGGTGTAATGTCTTTTTGTATTAAGAAGACCACCAAATGCATTTTTCATTGAGCCTGTGGTTGTAGAATAAATATGAGCTTTAACTGTTGGAAGATGGACTATGTTTTTGTCTACAAAATATTCTGGAATAAAGATTCCTTTTTTGTAAATTTTATCAAGAATTCGCATTTTTGATTTTGGTTCATATACGATCCATTTTATATCCTCTGGAATAAAGTTATATTTTTCTTCAATTCCATATTTTTTATATAAGGGGTCAAGTTTATTTAATATCGAACCTTTTACTGGATCTGTAACCACCGTGTTATTGTGAACTGTAACAATACTCTTATATCCTGCTTTTTTTAAGGCAAGGATGACACCCTCAAGTTGCCAGGGAGTTGTATTAGCGCTTAAAAAAGGCATATGCCATGAAATGTTATCCTTCAGAATCGTTGGGTTTTCTTTTTTTAGATGAATTTCAAATTCTGTAAGTTTCATGGCTTTTTCTATATCAGAAAGGACAGTTTCTGGGTTTGTTTTTAATACCACAACTTTAGAAGTTTTCATTTTTTTATTTTATGTATAAAACAATTCCAACTGTTATTCCATAAAGTATTATGTTTATAATAGTTGGTTTATCATTTACAAGGATATTTTCAGGGCTTCCTCCCTCTTCCTTCTGATACAGGAGATAGAGGTATCTGAAGATTCCATAGATAACGAATGGAATCGAGAATTTGAGGTTTGTTGTTCCAAACTTTCTTACAGTTTCCTCAGAAAGAGTATAGAGAGAATAAGCAAGAATTGTTGAAGCTGAGACAATTATTATCATCTGGTCGAGGAGTTTAATGTTGTAATCTTTGAGAGATTTTCTGTGATTCAGAGCTTCTTCTCCCAAAAGGTTAAGCTCGCTTCTTCTCTTTCCAAGGGCGATAAACAATGAAAGGAAAATCGTGCAGAGAAGAAGCCATGATGAAACTGGAACTGAAATCACAAGAGCACCTGCTACAACTCTTATTAAAAAACCAGCTGCGATTGAGAATACATCCAAAATTGCAAGATGTTTTAGAAGAAAAGAATATAAAATCTGAAGAATTAAATATGAAATTAATGAGATGCCAAAATACAAATTCAACAAAAAAGATATATAACCTGTTAAGATTAAGATAAAGATTGATACAATCAATGCTGAGTATTTATTTAATCTTCCAGATGCAATAGGTCTTTTTGATTTTATCGGATGTTTTATATCTTTTTTTAAATCTATGAGGTCGTTAATTATGTAAAAACTTCCTGAAAAAAGGGAGAAGATTATAAAAGAGAGGATACTTTTAATCAAATGGTCGTAAACAAAAAAGGTCTGAGAGAAGATTAAAGCAGCAAAAATAGCGATATTTTTTGCCCACTGCTTCGGTCTCATTGATATTAGAATTAAATAAAAAACGTTATCTTTCATTAATTATAATCCAATTAGCTTCATTTTTATAAAGCTTTTCATACCATAAATCTATAAGCTAATCAATTCGAAGAAAAAAAGAAGAAAAAAGAGGTTGAAGAAAATTGATTTAAGGAATAAAATATAGAATCATGGATAATATAGTTTTAAAAGGAGTAGCCCAGCACAATCTCAAGAAGATTGATCTTACCCTTCCTCGGAACAAATTTATCGTGATTACAGGACCGAGCGGTTCTGGAAAATCTTCCCTTGCCTTTGATACATTATGGGCTGAAGGACAGAGAAGATACATCGAATGTCTTTCAACATACGCAAGGCAGTTCATTGAAAATCTGCAAAAGCCTGAGTATGAGACAATCGAAGGCCTTTCCCCTTCAATTGCAATAGACCAGAAGACTATTTCTCATAATCCCCGTTCCACAGTTGGAACAGTAACTGAAATCAATGATCTTCTGAGACTTCTTTTCTCAAGGATTGGTATTCCCCATTGTCCTGAATGCAGAAGAGAGATTGCAAAGAATACAGTTTCTCAGATTATTGAAATTGTGAAGTCAAAATTTTATGGAAAAAAGATAAAAATACTTTCCCCGGTAATCAAGGCAAAGAAAGGAGAATATCATGTACTGCTTCAAAGAATTCAAAAAAAAGGATTTATTAGAGCGAGAATAGATGGAAAGATTTATGACCTTGCTGAAAATATTCATCTTGAGAAGACAAAGAAACATAACATTGAAATCCTTGTTGATGAATTGACTCTTTCTGGAGTGAGAGAAGGAAGGTTTATGGAATCTTTAAAGTCAGCCATAGACCTCTCAGGAGGAACATGCGTTGTAATGGATGAAACGAACAATGAATCTTTTTATTCAACCAAGCTTTTCTGTCCCTATTGTGAGATAAGCCTTCCTGAGTTAGAACCAAGAAGTTTTTCCTTTAACAGTCCTTTCGGCGCATGTAAGAGATGTAATGGAATAGGATGGCTTACGGATTTTGATGAATGGGGGGATATGATATTGACCGATGAACTTTGTCCTGAATGCAGGGGTAAAAGATTGAGAGAAGAAAGTCTTGCTGTTACAATTAACGATAAAAATATACATTATTTTTCGACTCTTCCAATAACATTTCTAAGAAAAAAGTTATTAGAATTAGAGTTGAATTCAAAAGAGAAGTTAATTGGAAGTAGGATACTTCAGGAAATAGACTCAAGACTTGAAGTTATGGTTGAAATGGGACTTGGTTATCTTGATTTAAACAGAACTGCGGTTTCATTGTCAGGAGGAGAAGCCCAGAGAGTAAGGCTTGCCTCTCAAATAAGTTCTGGATTGAGAGGAATCTTATATGTGCTGGATGAGCCGAGCATTGGACTTCATTCAAAGGATAATTCAAAACTTCTTTATTTCCTAAAAAAAGTAAAAGAAAATGGAAACACTGTAATTGTAGTTGAACACGATGAGGAAACAATCAGATATGCAGATTATATTGTGGACCTTGGTCCAGGAGCCGGAGAGAAAGGAGGGTATGTGATAGCGATAGGCAGTCTTGAAAATATAACTGAATGTCCTAATTCATTAACAGGAGCTTATTTAAAAGGCGAAAAATTTATTCCAATTCCAGAAAAGAGAAGAAAGCCCAGAGGATTTCTTTTAATAGAGGGCGCTTCAGAACATAATTTGAAAAATATAGATGTCAGAATTCCCTTGGGGGTTATGGTTTCAATAACAGGCGTTTCGGGCTCAGGGAAGAGCACTCTTGTGTGTGATATTCTATACAAAGCTTTATCCAGGATTATTTATCATGCAAAAGAAAGACCTGGAAAGTATAAAAGAATAGTAGGAATGGAAGCAGTAGATAAAGTTGTTAATGTTGATCAGAAAGCAATCGGGAGAACTCCGAGGTCAAACCCTGCGACTTATACAGAGATTTTTTCGACAATAAGAAAGCTTTTTTCTTTTGTCCCTGAAGCAAGAATAAGAGGGTACAGAGAAGGAAGGTTTAGTTTTAACGTAAAAGGAGGAAGATGCGAGGAATGCAGGGGAGCTGGGGTAAAAAAAATAGAGATGAATTTTTTACCCGATGTTTATGTGACATGTGATAGATGTAATGGAAGAAGATATAACCGGGAGACATTAGAAATAAGATACAAAGGCAAGAATATTTATGAAGTACTTGAGATGACCATAGATGAAGCTTTTGAGTTTTTTAAGAACATTCCATTTTTAAGAAGAAGGCTCGAGGTTCTGAAAGGAGTTGGACTTGGCTATATAAAACTCGGGCAGTCTGCAACAACATTATCAGGGGGAGAGGCTCAAAGAATTAAATTATCCAAGGAATTGGGAAGGAAAGGAACTGGGAAAACTATATATATTCTTGATGAACCTACAACTGGACTGCATTTCGATGATATAAAAAAATTACTTAATGTCCTCTTTCAACTTGTAGAAAATGGAAATACAGTTATAATAATTGAACATAATTTAGAAATAGTAAAATCATCAGACTGGGTAATTGATCTGGGTCCAGAAGGAGGAGATGAAGGAGGATATATCATAGCAGAAGGAACTCCAGAAGATATTGTTAAAAATGGAAAGTCTTACACAGGAATTGCTTTAAAGAGAGTAATGGTGAAGAAACATGGGATTCAATGAAATTCCAGGAAATGAAATTATAAAGAAAATATTGAGGAATTCTCTGAGAGAGGAGAGACTTCCCCATTCAATTATGTTTTATGGCTCTTCAGTGAGAAATCTGGTGGCAAAAGTTCTTTCAAAAGCTCTAAATTGTGAAGTTCAAGGGGATGATAGTTGTGAGAACTGTAGGAATTGCAGACTTATTGAAAAAGATGTTCACCCTGATATCATAACTCTTAAGCCAGAAGGAACTTTCATAAAGATAGATCAGATCAGATTTTTAATCGAAATCTCGTATCTAAAACCTATGATTGGGAGGCAAAGGGTATTTATAATCTCAAATGCAGAAAATCTCAATGAGGAATCCTCAAATGCCCTTCTGAAGGTTCTCGAAGAGCCCTCTTCTTTTACAAAAATTATTCTCCTTTCTGAGAATCCCGTTTCGGTAATTCCAACTATTCAGTCACGATGTTTTAAATTCTTTATTTCAAAGTTGAAAAAAGAAGAATGGCTTAAATTTATGAAGGTTAAAAATTATTCTGAAGATGAAACGAAACTTTTATATCAGATATTTGAAGGAGATATAGAGGAAGCATTAAATGTTGACCTCGGATTTTTTAAAGAAAGAAGGAATAAGGTTTTTGAAATAATAAAGTCTATGATATACAAAGAAAATATTATAGAATATATAAATGAAATGAACAATATGATTGTAAAAAATAAAAAATCAGAATCAAGAGAAGAATTTAAAGATTTATTGAAAATTGTGTCTATTTTTTTTAGAGATATTATCTATTTGAATGATTCAAAATCTGATGATTTACTGATAAACAATGATTTTAAAAATGAACTACTGGATTTGAAAGTCAAATTGAAAAACAAAAACCTTTTTGATTATATTGACCGAATAGAAGAGATGATATCTGCAATTTCAAAAAATGTAAATCTGGATTTAGCTTTGAATTCCTTTATAGGGATGTTCTTAGAGGGAGAAAAAGAGTATGTCTGAGATAGTGTGTGTTAAATTGTTGGGCTCAAAAAAAATTATGAGATGTCGATGGGAAGGAGAAGAAATAAAAGAAGGGGAGAAAGTTATTGTTCCGAATGATCTTGGAGGAGAATTAGCTCAGGTAGTAAATGACTGTCCCTATTGGAAAGATCATTTAAGCAACAAAACCGGAATTAACACCCTTTCAAAGAAAGCTAATGAAGAAGACTTAGAAACTCTTTCAAGAAAAAGTGCCGACGAGGAAAAAGCTTTTAAGTTCTGTCTTGAAAGAATAAAAGTAAGAGAACTTCCTATGAAATTAATAAAGGTGATTTTTTTTCTAAATGAGAAAAAAGGGATTTTTTACTTTACCGCTGATGGAAGAATTGATTTTAGAGAACTTGTAAAAGATCTGGCAAAAGAATTTAAGATGAGAATAGAAATGAGACAGATAGGCGTGAGAGATGAAGCAAAGATGTTAGGTGGACTGGGGGTTTGTGGAAGAGTTCTTTGCTGTCATTCTTTTATCAGAAATTTTGAGCCAATTCCAATTCAAAAAGCAAAAGATCAAAACATAAACATAAATCCTATGAAGATTTCTGGACTATGCGGAAGATTGATGTGTTGCCTTGCCTTTGAAGAAGAAGGTGGGAGAATCTATGTTCAGGAAGAAGAATTAGTTCAGGAAGATAAGCTTGAGGAATAAATAATAAAAATAAAGTTTAAGGAATAAGGAAAATTCTCATATCACCAACATTAGTAAAGGTTTTTCCTGTGATGATTAAATTTCCAGAGTTCTTGAAAAAATTATAAGAATCATTATTTGATAAAAATTTTTCAGGGTTCAATCTTTTCTTCTTGATTGCTTTCCATGTTTTGTGGTCTATCCAGGCTCCGGCTGCATCAGTAGGCCCATCAATTCCATCTGTTCCTATGCTCATGCAAAGAAATTCTCCTTGTAATTCCTTTAGTTCATTTAATAAGGCTAATATAAATTCCTGATTCCTTCCACCTTTGCCTTTTCCTTTAACAGTTACAGTAAGCTCTCCTCCTGAAATGATGCAGGCTGGCTTTTTAACAGGATTATCAGAATAAACAATTTCTTTTATGATTGCTCCGTATAATTTCGCAACTTCCTTCGCCTCACCTCTATCTGAAGAAGTTAATATAGATGAATTGAATTTATGTTTTATGGCTTCTTCATTTGCAGCTTTAAGGGCATCTAAGTTTTTTCCAATTATAAAATTGTAAATATTATCAAAGATCTTATTTCCTTTCTTCGGAGTCTCTTTCAATTTTCCTTGTTTTCCTTTTTCAAAAATTTTTCTTATTTTTTCTGGAAGAAGTTCTAAAAGTTTATGCTTTTTAAAAATTTTCCAGCAATCTTTCCAGGTCGATGAGTCAGCAACAAGAGGACCTGAGCCTATCGAATCAATCCTGTTTTCTATAACATCTGAAAGGATTAAATTAAAAACTCTGACTGGGTATAGATACCTTGCAAGTTTTCCACCCTTGAATTTGCTAACATGCTTTCTAATTGCATTAATTTCATTTATATCAGCTCCTGATTCTAAAAGAGATCTTGTTAAATTAGCTTTTTCTTCAATAGAAATTCCATGGTCAGGATAAGCCATTAGCGATGATGCTCCTCCTGAGAGAAGAAAAAAAACAAGGTCATTTTTTCTTATATTGCTTTTAATAAATTTTTCCATCTCTAAAGCTGCGTAAAGACTTTTTCCATCAGGAACAGGGTGAGAGCCTTTTTCGATTGTAATTTTTGGAGAAAAGGATTTTATTTTTTCTGATCTGATTAAAAATCCACCAGTTATTCTTTCATTTAGAATCTCTGTTAACCCTTTTGCCATCGGAATTGATGCTTTTCCAGCTCCTAATATCCAGATATTTTTAAATGAGTTTAGAGGAAATTGACTTTCTTTAATTATTAGATTTCCTTTCTTTATTACAATTTTTTTCTTTATGAGAAACTCAGGGTTTATAGCTTTTAAAGATTCTTTAAGAATAGCTTTTGCAATTGTTAACAGTTCTAATGTCGTGTCACCTAAACATCCTTTTTTATTCTTCTTTGACACGACACTTTCCCTCTAACATGTTTTATTTGTTTATCCTTGGAAGGATAATGCCTGTCTGTTTTTGATATTTCCCTTTTCTATCAGCATAGGATATTTCGCAATCCTCTTCCGATTCAAAAAACAGGACCTGGCAGATTCCTTCATTTGCATATATTTTAGCTGGAAGGGGAGTTGTGTTTGATATCTCCAGAGTTGCATATCCTTCCCATTCTGATTCGAATGGAGTCACATTAACTATTATTCCACATCGCGCATAGGTGGATTTTCCAACGCAAATTGTTGTTACATTTCTTGGAATTCTCAGATATTCCACTGTTCTTGCAAGGGCAAAAGAGTTTGGTGGTATTATGCATACATCTCCTTTGAAATTAACAAAAGACCTCTCATCAAAATTTTTTGGATCAACAACTGTGGAATTTATATTTGTGAATACTTTAAATTCATCAGCCACTCTCAGGTCATATCCATAAGATGAAACTCCGTATGAAATCACTCCTTTTGTTATCTGTTTCTCCTCAAAAGGCTCTATCATCTTTCTCTCAATGGCCATTTTTTTTATCCATTTATCAGGTTTAAGCATACCTTCCTCCTGAATTTCAATTATATCTAAACAGATTTCATCGGTTAGTTCAACTAAAGAGATGATAAATTTAATTCTCGATAATTAATAAATATTTTTCCCTCTCCAGGTAATTTTTCAAACTTATGGTTTTATTTATGTTTTTAAATACATTTTATAAGAATATAATATTTTACTGATGGTTTTAAAAATTATATGGGAAATTTAAACAATAAAAATGATTGGAAATAATAAAAGAGATGAAATTAAAAATTATATTCCGCCAACTCCTTTAAATTTTTTTACCAAATTTTATGATATTGGATGTATTCTGATGGGACTTGGTAAAAAATTCAGATTTTTTATTGTTCAGAATTTAAAACTTTCAGGAAAAGAAAGAATTCTTGATGCTGGCTGTGGAACTGGAACATTGCTTCTTATTTTAAAAAAAATTTATCCTTCAATTACTGCGGAGGGACTTGATCCGGATTCAAATGTGTTGAATATCGCTAAGAAAAAATTTGAGAAAAACGGCATTAATATTACATTGTATTGTTCTAAAATGGATAATATGCCTTTTGAAGATAATTCATTCGATGTTCTTGTTTCATCACTGGCATTTCATCATATAAAAAAAGAAGAGAGGATGCCCTCTCTTGGAGAGTGTTTAAGAATTTTAAAACCTCGAGGGAAGATGTTGCTTATTGATTTTGGACCACCAGATTCAAACTTTTTTAATCGTATCTTGTCCATACTTATGGGCTTTTTTGAACTCATTGAAGATGGAAAGAAGGGAAGAATTCCATTACTTATGAAAGAGGCAGAGTTTTCAGAAGTAAAACATACAGCAAAATATCTTCATAATATAGCATTTTATGAAGGTTATAAATTTTAATTTAAAATTTTGCTTATTGTTTTTTTATCGAGAATTTTCAATTCGTATTGTTTTGATCGTAGGAACATATTCCGAGTCCACCTTTTCTCGGATTTTTATCCATCGTGAATTTGTAATTTTTAATGGATTTTTTGATAATAGATAACTTTCGCTATCTATTTAAATTTCTATAGGATTATTATCAGACCTTTTTTCTATAAAATTAAAATTATCTAAACTTTCAGATTCGGTCAGAGATGTGGCAACTATTTTCCCATTAAGAAAAAATATTATTTCTGAATTAATCATTGATTTTAATTCAATTGTAGTCTGATTGTTGATCAAAAACCCTATTATCAACCCGACGGCAAATCTGAATTGAGTAGAGAATGGCACTGTCACTATTTCATATAATTTATCGTTGAATGACCAGAGAAATGTCCCTTGAAATAACAGATGAACTTTTGTATTCTTCATTAAGTTTAAAATAATTCTCTCTTGCATAAGAGATTCCTAAATTTAATCCAATGACATCCCTCTTTCTCAATTCATTGTAATTGATGTAAAATATAATTATGGGTGTGCCTCCTGATTTGTCCACCTGAAAAAGTTTTTCAAGTTGATTTTCATAAGCGTCTGTTTTATATTTAAGAAGAATCGAATAACTCGAATTATGATTAAAAAAATATTTTTTATCTTAGTTTTCATTATAATTCTTAAGTTTAATTCATTTGCTGACTGGAAAACTGATTTATCTTCCTATTTTGACATTAGAAAAGATTATAAGGGTGCGGTAGATTATCTCAAAAGCAACTTTGGTGCCTCTGAGGAAATCTCTTTACCAATCTTTACTGGCTTACTTGCCTTCTCTTACAACAAACTCAACAATAAAAATGAAGAATATAAATGGCTCTCAGAATACTTTGAAAATTATCGAGGAAGGGACACTATATTCAGCTTTCTGGGAGAGATCACCTATGAAGAAATAGCCAGTTATTTAAAACTTTGGAAAGGGAAATACCCCTTGGTTACTGGGGTAGCTTTTATAAAAGAAGACTCAACCAATGAATTTACCCCACCTTCTAAATTAAAAATCGGTGTCAACATAAGAAATGAGGCATATTATAAATTTTCTGACAAGGAGAAAACAATTCAAGCAGGGCTTTTTGGAAAAGGGCTTAATCTTCTCGGTTTAGAGCTTCTTCCTTTATTAGAGAAATCAGGATTATATGCTTATTTTTTAGATTTGAAAACCGATGATTTAATTTTGAAAAAGGAAGTTGGAATTGATATTAAATTAGACTCTGACGAAGTTGTAAAGAGATCAAAGGTAAAAATCAATAACAATGAATTCGCAGTGTCAATGTTGACCGGAAACAAATTATTTGTTTCCAAAAAAGGAGCTCCTGAAAAATTCTTTTCAATAGACATTAAGAAACTCCTCGAGCCTCTTCCTCCAGGATATAGAGCTTATACTCCAAATGCACCACAGAGCGATTACAGAATGCGAGGTATTACGATTGATCTTATTAAAGTTTACAACTTAATTAAAAAGTATAAAGATAAGGAAAAGACCGAGAAAATATCAGCAGAACTCAAGAAAATCTCTCAAATCGAAATAACTTTTAAAAAAAATATGGAAGGAGTCGAAAAAGAAGTAAGAGCTGTAATCTCACTGAAGATGAGAAATCTAAGTTCAAGCTGTGTAAAGCCATAATCACACCCAAAGAATATGAATATCACCTTTATGTCCAATCTCTTAAGGTCACAAGAAGTTCCTGCCTCTTCTCCTTTGTTGCCCTTATATATCTTCTGATTACACTGCTTTTCTTTATCCCATATCCTTCAAGAAATCTCTCCGCTACCCCTTTGTTCTTAGTCGCGGCTTATAGATGGGAGCTTTCTTATCTTCATAATATACATAATCAGGTTGCTCTCCTCACCAATAGCTATCCCGATGAGGATTTTTGCTGTGTTTTGGCCCTGCCTTCTTCTCTGCCTCGCATTCAATTACTGTAAGCATTAGAGCAAGACCTGTCTCCTCTGCTATCCTCTCAATCTCATACCTTGAGCCTGAAAGAGGATATCTCTTGAACATGATGGAATTATCTGATAAAAATTTTAGGAAGGTTAAAAATTGGAGAGATATCACGAAAACTTAATCCATTATATGTTTTCAAGAGGATGATTGATTATTTTGAAAATGGCTCTATTCCCCGATGTCGAATTGGAGAGAGGTTTTTTAATGTGAATCCGGATGAGTCACTCTCTCCATGCGGATTAATAATAAAAAATTATAAAACTCAAAAGGAGCTCAGAGAAGAGTTCTCCCGGAAAAATAATTGCATCTATTGTTATACAAGTATTCGTGCAAATTCAGAAAAACCAGCCTGGTATTTATTAAAGGACAATATAAATATAATTTGATAATCTAAAAAGCATATATTAAATGTCTGAGAAAATAAAGAATAATAAGGTTTTAACTACCTTTACCGATGAAAAGAGGAAGAGGGTTAGTTTATCCATAAGAACACTTATATTTGCTCTTGAAATATCTCTGATTATTATTCTTCTTATATGGTGGTTGAGTTCTGAGGAAATCAAAAAAAGCAGGGATTTACTGGTATTCTTTTTTTACAGTTTTCCTGCTGAATTTTTAATAGCTCTGGTACCCCATGAGCCTGTTATTATCTATTTTGGTAAATTTTATTCTTCTTTAACCGTTGCTCTTGTAGGGATAGCAGGAACTTCTCTTGCAGAAATTTTAAACTATTCAATCTTTAAATTTGTTGCAGAAGACCTCAAACCTTTTAAGAAAATTACATCAAGAAATAAAGTTATTATCAAGATTATAGATATGTTTTATAAAGCTCCTTTTCTCGCCCTTTTTATTGCAGGGATCACACCCATTCCTTTTTATCCTTTTCGCTTCCTTGTTGTGCTTGCTCGTTATCCTCTGGCGAAATACATTATGGCAATAATACTTTCCAGAACACCCCGGTTTTATATTCTGGCGTTTTTTGGCTATGCTATTAAAATTCCGGATTTTCTTTTAATTGTTTTATTTGTATTTCTTATTATTGCAGCTAACGTTTCCCTTTTAAAAAATTTTTTGAAAAATAAGCAAAAGGTATGATCGGCTCAGAAAGGACAAATTATTTTAGGCTCTGAGAGATTTATCCAAGGTCTCAGTAAGTATCTGGCCCTTTATTTTAGGGCGTAAACTCTATTTTTGCCCAATTTTTTTGCCTTGTACATTGCCCGATCAGTTCTTTTGAGAAAATTCTCCATGTCCTCTTCCTTATAAGAAGTAACCCCAAAACTTCCGGTTATCCTCATGAAAGAGCCATTTTTCTTCCTAAGATTGACCTTTTGAGTTAAGTTCTCTTCTATTATTTTTCTTAGTCTTTCTCCTGCGACCAGAGCTTCATCAATGCCTGTCTCTGGAAGTATAATCATAAATTCTTCTCCGCCATATCTTGCAGCAATGTCAATTTCATTGCTTCTCATTGTTACGGCTTCATCCCATCCTCTGATATTTTTTATAATCAATCCAGCAGCTGATTTTAGGACTGTATCTCCTTTAAGATGGCCATAAATGTCATTGATGAGCTTGAAATCATCAAGATCGATTAAGATAAGAGATAGAGGGTGATTGTATCTTTTTGATCGAGCTATCTCACTGGATAGCTTTTTATAAAAATAGCGGTAATTGTAAAGTCCTGTCAATGGATCAGTAACAGCCATTTTCTCCATTTCTGAATAGATCTTTGAATTGTGAATGGCAACAGCAATCTGAGAAGTTAGAATTGAGAGCACCCGAATGTCATCTTCATCGAAGGCATTTTTTCTTTTGCTCTCAATTGTTAGAACTCCTAAAATTTCATCTCTAAAGAGAATGGGCAAGGCGATCTCAGATTGAATTCCTTCTATTCCTGATGGAATATAGTTGTCATATCGAGGAATCTCACCGATATTGATAATTTTTTTAAGCTTAGCACATTTCCCCGTTATTCCCTTACCTATGGGAATCTTTAATCTCATTATTTCCTCAGGAAATTCCGTAATTGCTTTTACAATAAGATTCTCCCCTTCTAAAAGAAGAATAGCACAGGAATCATAATGGAGAGTATCTTTGGTCTCCTGAACTATCCCGGATAAAAGCTCATCCAGATTCATTATGGAAACAAGTTGAATTCCAATATTCTGAACAAGCTCTAATTGAGTGTGGACCTGAGCATTATGAATGGCTCCAGCCAACTGATTGCTTAAGATTTTAAGAATTCTGACATCTTTTCCGTTATATGCATTTTTCTTGATGCTTTCTGTGTTTAAGACTCCAAGGACATTCTCTTTATAAATGATGGGAACCGCTAACTCTGATTGAAAACTCTCCTCTCCCAGGTGGATATAAAACTTGCATTTAGAAAGGTCTGAGATTAACAGTTCCTTTTCCAATGTGGCACATCGACCAGTTACTCCCTGACCAATGGGAATCCTTTTTCCGATGATATCCTCGGGAAAATCTGTAACAGCACGAATGATTAAGTCATCCCCCTGTTTAAGAAGAATGGAACAGTAAGAGTAATGAAGGGTCTCTTTTATTTGATTTACAATAAGTTGAAGAAGCTTATTTAAGTCAAGCTCTGAGGTAATTTGTAGTCCAATTTTGTGAATCAACTCCATTTCATGGAGAAGCTCGAGCTCCATTTTCTTTTTTTTAGGAATATTTTTCATGGCTAAACTCCCCACTCTTTTTAATTTTATTCAATAGAAAAAAATTGTATTGTATATGACCACTAATGTCAAATTATAAATATATCGCTCAGAAAATGGTTGACCTCTTTAACCTTGCTACTCGGAGAATAATAAATTAATTTCTACTATAAAAAACTTTACTTACTTACAGATTATATCTATATTGAGAAGGAAAAAAAATGAAAAAAATATCTAAAAGAATAGCATGTTTTTTCATTTTATTTTTATCTTTTTATATTGCCTCTCCCTCAATCGATAGATCATTGCTAGTGTGCTGTCCTATAGATATCTTCGCAAATAAAAAATTTCTCATAAAGCACACTGAAGGGGTATGGGGAAGAGACTTGAGGCTGTCTGAAAAGTCTGGACAGCCTCTCTTGAAGGGGGACTTAAAATACCCCCTTTATAACCCCAAAAGAAAATTAAATTTTTTATCTTTATACTCAAATTTTATCTTTGGAGAGTTTGAGAGGAAATCCTCTCAAAGGAGGGGCTGTCTCCTTCTTAGACAGCCCCTCTGCTCAGCGAAGCGTCTAAGGAGATCTTTCTCCCATAGGGAAGGTGTCGTGTCACAAAGAGATAACGATAGATATTTAGGTGACACGACACCAGAATGGGCTTATAAAGCAAGAATTGCCGGATACGCTGTTGAGCCTGATGAGGGCGATAAAGAGATTGATGAGGCTCTTGAATCCTTTAAAGAGCAAAATGTGAGTGTGCTCATTGCCGATTGTCCAATCGGCTGGGATTATTCAGCCTGGCATGATGAAGATGAGTTCAAGAAAAACCTGAAATTAATAAAAAAAGTTGTTGAAAAAGCCCATGAGAAAGGTTTGAAAGTGGTCTGGTATCTTACAGGGCTTGAGGTAACTGGTAAAGGAAGAGAACCATCAAAGGAAAATCCTGATTGGATGCAGATTTCAATAGAAGGAAAGCCAATTGCCTTTAATGATATTTCCTCTGAAGAGGAACACTGGCTGGAGAAAGGAGAATACGATGCATGGCTTTCCCCATGTTCTCCCTATAAAGAGTTCTATTTAAAAAGAGTGGAGGAGATAGTAAAAACTGGAGTGGATGGAATCTGGAATGATGTAGTCTATCTTCAGCATTCCATAGGTCATCATGAAAATCTATGGCCTTCCCATGATGCTTACAGCAAAAGAAGATTTAAAGAAGAAACAGGGTTTGAAACTCCAAGGAAGGAGAACTGGGATGATTATGTATGGAGAAGATGGATCCTGTGGAGATATGAAAAAATCAAGGGATTTCTCGTAGAAATTAAAGAAAAAGCCAAAAGAATCAACCCTGAAATTGTAGTTTTTGAAGAGAACTGGAATGGAGACTCTCCTGGGTCTACTCTTTATGCTAATGATCCAGCAATGTTCTTTGACGTAAAGGATATCTATACTGGCCATGAAGTATCAACAATCGGGGACAGGGTGGATCTGGGAGAGAAAGGAATGAAAGAAGCATCTCTAAAAGAATGGGTAGCCTTTTCCACAATGATAAAATTTGCCAGGGCATGCGATGGAGAAAAACCCTCATGGATTTTGACTTATGGTTATAAACCTGACGATGCTGAAAGAATGGCAGGAATAATTATCTCCAATGGAGCAAACTACTATGAAACTCAAGGGCCTTCTATGGCTGAAACAGTAGGAGATGAATACAGGGAAAGAATTTTTTCATGGATAAAGGAGAATGAAAAATATTTTTATAAGTCCAGGTCCATGGCTGAAGTGGCTCTCCTCTATTCTTCAAGAAGCAGAGATTTTGGAGATAGAGGAGAAGGTGATTTCTATGATATAGTGTGCTGCCCCATAAATATCTTCTCAAATAAACAATTTCTCATAAAGCACACTGAAGGGGTATGGGGAAGAGGCTTCCCCATGTCTGGGGGGTGCTCAGCGAAGCGTCTAAGGAGATCTTTCTCCCATAGGGAAGGTGTCATGTCACAACAGAATAACAAAAGGTGTTTAAGTGATATGACACTAGGTGATTCTAAACATTTTAAGACTTACAGGGAGACTTCCTTTTATCTTCATAGAAATTTCATCCCATTTGATATAGTTGTGGAGAATGGCCTTTCCCTGGAAACCCTTTTAAAATACAAATTTCTTATTCTTCCTGAGGCCAATTATCTCGAAGATAATACTATTGATGTTATAAAGAAATTTACTGAAAAGGGAAGAAAGATAATAATCATTGGAGAAAGTGGAAATTATGATGGTATTGGAAATCCTAGAAAAGAAAATCCATTGAAGGACTTAACCAAAAGGGAACTTAAAGATATTAATTTTTCTCCAATAAAATTTAAAAAAGAATATAAGGTAATCGCTGAGCTTAGAGAGGGAAAAGATTTTATTTGTTTTTCTGTGGTGGATCTTGATAGGAAACCTTTAAAGAACATAGAGGTAGACCTTTACATCCCATTGAAAGTAATAGAGGTTTTGAAAAAATCTCCAGATGGAAAAGTAGAGAAAATTAAATTTTCATCTGATAAAGAGAAGATATCTTTTATAATCCCGGAAATAAAAACTTTTGCCATTATAATTTTGAAGACGAAAGAAGATGAAATACAAATTAAGAAAAATGAAAGGGCTTCCGAAGAGAAAAAAGTTAAAAAACCTAAGAGAATATTCGGAACTGTGTTAAGAAGGCAGGGAGAAAGAGAGATTTCCTTTGGGACATCCTATGATATTTTGGGAAAGACAATAGGAACCAGTGGTGAAATTTCTTATACATCTTCTTTCAGAAAATGGGATTTAAATGTATACAGTTCAGGTTTCTATGACATAGGAGGGGAAATCAGCTCTAAAGAAAGGAGCGAAGCGGAGTTTATTGCCGAGGCGGATTTTCCATTAGGTCCTGCATATTTTCTCTACACAAATCTTGGAATATCTTCCACCAAATCCCATCATGCCCAGGAAGGTTTTCTCAGTTTAGGTATCGGTAAGAATATAGTTGGATTTTGGGAATTCTATGGAGATATGGAATTGTGGAAGCCTCTAAGACCTTCTAATTCTCCTTTCTTCGAGATGATGCTCGGCACAGGGATTCAGAAGCTTACTGGTGATTTCTTAATCACTCTTCAGGCAGAGAGTTCTTTTCCTATGGAGAATTTTCGAAAACCAGGATATTCCATTAATGTTGGATTTTCTTATTTCTGGAAAATATTCGAATTCGGTGTTTTTTCAGAATTTAACCATGACCCTGAGAAAGGCTCAAATAGCTCCCTCGAGATATTCTTATGGATAGGATTTTGAAAAATCAAAGTCTCCTATTTATGTGCAGCGGGTCCAGCCGCAGTTTATGCAGATAGGACATTTTTCATCGGGAAGCGATGCACCGCAGATTGGACACTTCAAAGCATTAAGGTCTTTTCTGCCCTGAGTTTCCACTTTTCCTATATGGCGTTCAAGAACCTGAGCAATTGCATCCGGAATTGACTGAACAAGGTGCCCATTGTGGAATATGGGTTCTGAACCACCTATTCCTTTTAATTGACTTATAATCTCTTTTGGTTCTATGCCGCTTCTGAGACAGAGCGAAGTCAGTCTTCCCAATGCCTCTGCGTCTGCCATAGTGGAATATCCGCTTTTTCCAATTGATGCAAAGACTTCAAAGGGTTTTCCCATAAAATATGTTATCGTGATGTATAGGTTTCCAAATCCAGTTTTTATTTTGTCAGTTACTGAATAGAGTGAATCTGGCCTTTCCATGGGAGCAAGCTTTTTTCCTTCAGGAGGTGCTTCTTTGTAGAGAACCTGTTCAGCCCGACAACCATCCCTGTATATCGTAACACCTTTAACACCCAGGTCATAAGCAAGCATATACGCCTTTTCCACATCCTCTTTTGCCGCAGAATTAGGGTGATTAATCGTTTTACTAACGGCGTTATTGGCAAAACGCTGGTAGGCTGCCTGCATTCTTATATGCCATTCAGGTGAGATCTCATGGGCGGTAATGAAATAATCAGGCAAAGGTTTATCCGGATTTTCTTTTTTCCATTCTTCATATAGTGGATGGACATCTTTAATTTCTGAATCGATAATCTTTGATACCATTTCAAATGCATATATTGGTTCGATCGATGAAGAACATCCTGCAATTCGCGATATTGTGCCAGTGGGAGCAATCGTAATAGTCGTTGCATTCCTCATCTTTTTCCCTTTATAGATGGATTTGTCTATGTTTGGAAAGTTACCTCTTTCCTCTGCTAATTTCTCACTTGCTTTTAGTGATTTTTTAAGGAAGAAAGAAGCTATCTTTTCAGCCACTTCAATTGCTTCTTCAGTATCATATTTTATTTTCATCTTTATAAGTAGGTCAGCAAACCCCATTACTCCTAATCCAATCCTTCGGTTGCTTTTTGTCATGTATTCAATCTGGGGAAGAGGATACTTATTTACATCAATTACATTGTCCAGAAATCTGACAGAAGTGTTAATAACCTCTTCAAACCTTTCCCACTGAAATTCCTTTTTCGATTCATCCCAGAAGTTGGCTAAATTAATCGAGCCGAGGTTACAGGATTCATAGTCATGTAAAGGCTGTTCACCGCAATCCAATGATATTAAGCCATTTGTTATAAAACTCAATGTTATGGGCTCTGTAAGGTCATAAACTTCTTGCTTCCCTGTATATTTAATCTCTTTAACCTGATCTTCAAATTTATCAATTTTAAATCCATATTTTTTAATTTTTTCAATTTTATTTTTTTGCTTATTTAATAGAAACCCTATTTTATTTAAATATCTTTCTATGCTTTCACAAGCGATGTTTAACTCATAAAGAACTCCATCCAATCTATAGGATTTTTCTGTTCCTTTTTTAGTAATGTAGTTGAACCCAATCCTTTCTTTTCTGTGCCTTGGGTAAATTTTTGACCGTATTCCTAAGTTGAGGAGAAGAATTTGAATTCCTTTAAGAAGTTTTTTAGATTTTGATGTAAGTCTAGCATATTTATCTTTGATTTTTTCATTAAGTCCTATCGTTCCATCTGCTGAAAATAATCCTTGTAGAAACCCAATTACGGCATCCTCTGTAGCTGTGAAAATACTTTTCGGCACTTCTTTTTCTTCAGCCTTGACCGACTTAACCCCTAATTTTTTAAAATATTCCACAAAATACTTGGAATGATATGAGAGATGTGTCACGCCATTTTCTCTCGTAACTTCCTTTATTTCTTCACCATACATTTGATTTAAAATCGGTTTAAGATAATTTAGAATTTCACTATCCTTCTTAGAAAATGAAAACCCAACTCTACAGTTTTTATCTCCATCTCTAAGCCAGCCATCTCTAAGCCAGCCATCTCCGACAAGCCAGCCAAGCACCTGACCGAGTTCCTTTGACCATTCCCGAGGAAAATTGTATCTGTAAATTCTTCCATTATCACCGAGATATATATTGTCGAATTTAAATGGAAGCTTAGAATTCTCGTTGAACTTTCCAGAACCTGATTGGATTAATACCTTGTGATGGCCTGGTATGATATCTTTTAGAGCTATCCAGCCTTCTGGGGTTAAGAATTTATGATCTTCAGTAGCTTCCACCTCATATCCTGATTCTGTTATTAACTTGAATGTTTCCTTGATACCTGTTTTCCAGGCTTTAGTGATTCTTCTCTGAGAAATTCCTATTCCCTGGGAAATTTTCATCAATCCATTTGAAGTCCAGACTTCGATTGGAACTCTATTATCTGTGCTGATGTAAACAGATTCCCTTGTGGATCTTTCAACAAGTTCTTTCATTTTTTCTAACCCTTTTTCTGTGGATATGAGAGTCTCTCCAGTAACACAAGGATTGGTGGCTCGGATTTCTCCTAACTCTCTTGTTGAGTTTAATTGGTTGATTCTGTCGATGAAGACAAGACCCGGGTCTCCTATCATCCAGGCAGATTCGACAATCATGTCGAATATTTTCTTTGCGGATTTTTTCTCAACAATTTTTCCAGTATGGGGATTAACAATTTCATATTCTCCATTATTTTTTAATGCTTCCATAAATTTATCTGTAATTGCTACCGATATATTGAAATTTGTGAGAGTTTTTCCATCGCGTTTCATTGTGATAAACTCCTCGATATCAGGATGGTCAACCCTCAATATCCCCATGTTAGCACCCCGTCTTGTATTATGGCTAACAAATCCATTTGCAATGTATGTATGATTTCCTGGAACTGAGAGATCTAACGTAAGAGATTTGCCTTCTTTTATAGCTTTAACCTTATCGTAAAACTGATTTTTGGTAAAAAGCAAAAAAAGTTTAGATTCTTTTAATTTAGTATGCTTTTCGATTAAATAGGCTAACCTTGATCGAGTCAAATTTCTCTGAGCAGAGATTCCTGGAAGATAGTGTTGAATGTCTCTGTATAAGTTTCTGTCAGCACCTCTACTTGTTCTTCCAGCGGAACAGCCTCTTCCTGTGTATCTATATAAAGACGCAACTAAATAGTGCTGATTAGGAATGATATCGTTGAATTCCCAAGGTTTCAGGTTGATATTTTCTAATCTTTCTTTTTTTATTATACTTGTGAATCCGATTAATTCTCTGAATTTGTTATATCCTTCTAGGGTGATAATTCTGAGTCGCCAAATGGGATTTTTTCCGAAGCTATTGTTTCTGTCTTCCTGAGATCTCTTTTTTGAAGGAATTCCAAGACTGAGCAGTAACATTTGAACATCATCTATCAACCCCTCGGACACCGATGAGATTTCTACATAACCCTCTTTCGAAATTGTTCCGTCTGCATCGAACAATCCTCTCAAAAATGAAGCAGCATTTTCTTTCGTTGTCTTAAAAATAAATTCAGGAATTCTTGCTTTCAAAGCATTTTCTTTCTTTACCCCGATAAGATCGAACCATTTCTCAAGTAAATTACTTTGAAAGATGAGCTTAATACTTTTATCATTTTGTTTTTGCTCAATTCTTCCATCAATTCCAAATTCCTCTTTCATAATATTTTCATAGTGTTCTTTTAAATCAATTTGGGAATGAGAAATTGAAAGGATTAATCTTCCATTATGAAAGCATCCATCTCCAATAAAATACCCAAAAAGTTCGCTTAAATTATGATTTAGTTTTTTAGGTATTTTAATTTTCTTTGAATTGCAATGAGGTTGTTCAATGAATTCAGGAAAGTTGAAATCATTTTCAAAGTATGAATTTTTCTGTAAAACTGCCCAATCACCCTCTTTTAACTCCTCCATTTTTTTCCATACATAATTTCCATTCTCATCAATCACTCTAATTCTATGGTTAAAAGTAGCTGTAATATGGTAGCCACATTCTGTTATCACTGTCTTAACAGGAGCGACACCATTATTGTAAAATTCATCTGTTTCTCTTTCACCTTCATCAGTCATAACTTTTATTTTAAGAGGATACCAACCAGGTTTGTCTTCGGGTCCAAGATTTTTTATTTCAACAAAGCCTTTTTCTGTTGAAATTCGGGTTTCAGGAGCAACGCATCCTCCTTGCTTAACTGCCTCTGTGGCTGCGTCGATGACCTTCAAGAACGAGATAGGACCTGAGGCAATTCCCTGTGTTTTTCTAACAAAACTTCCTTTGGGTCTCAATCTGCTAAAATCAAAACCGGTTCCCCCACCTTCTTTATGAACAAGAGCAGCATTTCTTACAGTTTCAAAAATAGATGCAAGGGAGTCTTCTATCGGTAAAACAAAGCATGCACTCAGACACATATCTCTTCCTGCTCCTGTAAGAGTAGGGGAGTTTGGCATAAAATCTTTATTTATCATTATTTCATAGAATTTTTTCTCCCAGAATTTTCTCAATTTCTCACTTTTTTCTGCCTTTGCTATGTACTTTGCTATTCTTCTGAAAAGTTGCTCAGGGGTTTTTTCGATTAATTCTCCATTTTCATTTTTCATAAAATAACGGGCTTTTAAAATCCTTAATGCATTCTCAGAAAAGGAAACAGGTTTTGCCATTTTACCTCCTATTATCTCAATTTATTGTGCTTTTTTAATTTATACCACAATATTTAGTATGTCAAGAGATTTTTTATTTTCTTCAAAAATTATTTAACTAATACAAACGAATTAAATAAATTGACATGTAGGGCAAGGCTTTAGCCTTGCATTAAGCAACCCCCGAATCAACCCATGAAATAAGTTCAGGGCAAGGTTTGGGGCAGGCTCTAAAGGGTTGCCCTACAAATTATTTATTGCTTTTATATTAATTGATTTTTATTGATTTATGACGAGATTCGCTAAAATAATTGCTATTTCTTTCGTTATCGAACATAAAATCAGGAAAAATTCTCATGATTTCTTGACAAACGCTGAGTAATTCTTTAAGAAAAACTTGGAGTTTTATGATAAAAAAGGAGGGTTTTATGGACATAATTAAGAAATCTGCAATTTTCTTTATCGCTCTTTCTATGGTTTTGGTCGCGGGTGAGAAGAAAAAGATGCCTGAAAACCCTGTTGCTACAATTATTATGAAGGATGGTTCCCAGATGGTAATAGAGCTATATCCAGAAAAGGCGCCAAATACAGTAAATAATTTTATCGACTTGGCAAGGAAAAAGTTTTATGATGGACTAACGTTTCACAGGGTGATTCCCGGGTTTGTGATTCAGGGTGGCGACCCTATTGGAAATGGTGAAGGAGGGCCATCGTACAGCATTAAGGGAGAATTTAACGACATTCCCTTTGAAGAAGGAGTTGTTGGAATGGCAAAATCCTCTCATCCTGACAGTGCGGGAAGTCAATTTTTTATCACACTTGGACGAGCTTCCCATCTTAATAGAAAATACAGTGCATTTGGTCGAGTTATCAAAGGTATGGATGTGGCACACAAGATAGCATCTCTTCCAAGAGATAACAGAGATAAACCTTTAAAGCCTCCTATTATAAAGAGTATAACATTAGATTTGAAAGGAAAAGATTTTCCAGAGCCTCAAAAAATCACACCTCCAATTCAATAAGGATAAGGATTTGATTTTGCACAATAAGGCTGGATATAATTTAATTTGTTTTGGAGGAGGATTTATGAATTTATATCCAAAAAGTAAATCAGGATTATCCACGGGTTTGGCGTTAATTCTATCAATATTTTTAATAAGTCTTTATTCATCTCAGAATGGAAAAATTCTTTTATATAAAAATCCAGAACTTTTTATGGAGAATAGAGTCGAAGAGTTGTTAAAGCGGATGACCTTAGAAGAAAAAATCACTCTTTTGAGCGGCAAGGGATTTGAAACCAATCCCGTTGAGAGGCTGGGCATTCCTTCCATAAGAATGTGTGATGGGCCTGTGGGTGTGAGATGGGATAAATCTACATGTTTTCCTTCTTCAATCGGAATGGCGGCAAGTTGGGACACCGAATTAATAAGCAGAATCGGTTGGGCTATTGCAAGAGAAGTCAAAGCAAAAGGAAGACATATGTTATTAGGTCCCTGCATTAATATTAATAGAGTTCCCATGGGTGGGAGAAATTTTGAGAGTTTTGGAGAAGATCCTTATCTGACTTCTCGATTGACTGTCTCTTATGTAAAAATTGTTCAGGAGCAAGGTGTTATTGCAACTCCTAAGCATTATGCATGCAATAATCAAGAATGGGAAAGACATTCAATAAATGTTAAAGTTGATGAAAGAGCTTTAAGAGAAATTTACCTTCCTGCTTTTCAATCTGCTGTTGAAGAAGGAAGGGCTTGGTCAATTATGGCTGCCTATAACAAGGTAAATGGCTTTCACTGCACTGAAAACAATCACTTATTGAATGATATTCTAAAAAATGAGTGGGGCTTTGAAGGATTTGTTGTCTCCGATTGGGGCGCAACTCACAGCACAATAAATGCGGCAAACTTTGGGCTTGATTTAGAAATGCCTGAGAGAATTTACTTTGGTGAGGATTTATTAAAAGCCGTTAAGAGCGTGGAAGTAAAAGAATCGATAATCGATGATAAAGTCAGACGGATATTAAGAGTGATGTTCTTAGTTGGGCTATTTGATGGAAAGTCAAATCTGGATAGAGGAGCCCTTGATACTAAGGAACACAGAGAAATTGCTTTACAGGCAGCAAGGGAAGGGGTAGTTCTTTTGAAAAATGAGAGAAAGATTTTACCCATAAATATCGAGAAAATGAAATCAATTGCCGTAATAGGTCCGAACGCGGCAATCAATAGACACGGAGGTGGCGGTAGTTCAGCAGTGAGTCCGTTTTATTCGATAAGTCCCTTAGAAGGCTTAAAGAAAAAGATCGGCAATGATGTAGAAATTAATTACTCATTAGGATGTAAACTTGAAGATGAAATTTCCCCGAAAGAACTTTTTATTGATGCTGTGACTACTGCAAAAAAATCTGATATGGTCATTATATTTACAGGGCTCTCAAATCAATTTGAAAGTGAAGGCTTTGATAGAAAAGACTTAAATTTACCTGAGTGTCAGAATGAGTTGATTGAGAAAATTTCTGAGGTCAATAAAAATGTCGTAGTTGTGTTAAATACCGGTTCACCTGTTTTAATGAACAGATGGATAGACAAAGTTTCAGCTGTTGTCGAAGCCTGGTATCCAGGGCAAGAAGGGGGGAATGCAATAGCAGATATTTTGTTTGGGTACTATAATCCATCGGGAAAATTACCGGTAGCTTTTCCATTACGCTGGGAAGACTGTCCAGCGTATCTTACTTATCCTGGAAAAGATGGAGAAACGTCTTATTCAGAGGGAATTTTCGTAGGTTATCGTTACTTTGATAAAAAAAATATTAAAACTCTTTTTCCTTTTGGTCACGGTCTATCCTATACTACTGTTGAATATAATAATATTGAAATCTTTCCAGATGCTATTTCAGATGATGAAGTTGTTAACGTAAAAATTGATTTAAAAAATTCAGGCAAAATAGAAGGCGCTGAGGTAGTCCAACTTTATATAAGGGATGTGGAATCAAGCGTTGAAAGACCTTTTAAAGAATTGAAGGGATTTAAGAAAGTTAATCTGAAGCCCGGAGAAACAAAAACGATAAGCTTCACCCTGGAGAGAAAAGCAATTTCATTTTACGATGAAATCAGAAAGGATTGGGTAGCTGAACCAGGAGAGTTTGAAGTATTAATAGGGAGCTCCTCGCAAGATATAAGACTTAAAGGCAAATTCGTGCTAAAATAATGGATTTGGATTTTGTATTGAAATCAATCCAAATAAATTGTTAAATAAAAAGAGATGCCGATGTAGCTCAATGGTTAGAGCGGCTGATTCGTAATCAGCAGGTTGAGGGTTCGAATCTCTCCATCGGCTTTGAAAATCCTTTTCTGATAAGCTTTTCTGTCCTTCCTCGGTTTTTGTCAAAATAGGGTAAAGTGAGCCAAAATCGAAATTTTTTTGTCCAGATTGGACAAAAGAGGGACAGACAAGATATTCAATCAGAAGCTGGCAGAATATCTGATCTATTATAACACTAAGCGAGAGCACAAGTCGGTGGGGAATAAGACACTGATTGATTATCTAATTGAGACTTGACATATGTCGCAAATGTCTTTAACTTATACAGAGATTTGACTAAAATAAATTTTTAGGATATAAAAATAAAAGTCGAAGAAAAGGAGGTTTAAGATGATTGGGATAGATTTCATTAGTTTTCTTACTTTATTGGTTATCAGCTTGGTTGTCTCTGCGATTTTGCATTTTGGTTTTAAGTATTATGTCAGGCCAGGGTTAGTATCCTTTTTCTCTAAGGTAATCATTGGGTGGTTCGGGGCATGGTTAGGTTCACCTGTATTTGGTCATTGGTGGGAAGGCTTAAATTATAAGGAAGTATATATTATCCCCGCAATTCTTGGCTCTTTAGCAATTCTGATTTTTGCAGTGGATCTGATTAAGAGTAAGGCTTTTGCTTCTAAGAGCGGCGAATAATTTTTAGATTTGACTTTTCTCCAGCTTTCATTTTAGGGCTGATAATTGAATTCTGGCTCCAATGTGGTTGGGATTTATCTCAAGAGCTTTCTCAAACTCGGACTTAGCTTCTGACTTTTTACCTTTTCCTAAATATCCAAGGCCGATTAGATAATGAAAATTTGCTATTCTGGCCATTTCAGATTGTTTTTCTCCAAATTTTGCAAAATAATCAAGAGATGGGCTGGATTCAAGTCCTTCTCTTCCGAATTTAATCAATCCATCAAATATCTTGTTTGCTTCATCTTCCCGACTGAGTTTTCGAAATGCCAGTCCCTGATAATAGGAGATCTCTGACCAACCATGTTTTTCAGCCACTGATTTTTCATAAAACTCTTTTTCTTTTCTTTTTTCGCCTAAAGCTTCATGAGCAGTTCCGATGAAATAGAAGATTTGAGAAGACCTCCCATCTCGGTATGGTTTTCCCACCTCTAAATTTTCAGGGTATTCAAGGGCTGCTTCATAATCTTTGAGAGCTTGAAAATATTTTTTTTCCTTAAATTTTTTCTCTCCTCTCAGTAAATGGGCATCGACATATACATCATGAATCTTGCCCCCGCCTTCCCATACATGGAAATGATGAGTTTTCAGTAAATCGATAGCCTTATCATATTTTCCTAACTGAACATAAAGAATGATTTCTCGAGAAAGAGCATCGTCATGTTTAATGATTGTTTTACGGTTTTTTTCCATAAGTTCCATTCTTTTCTCAGGAGATACTCCTCCTGCTTCGTAGAGTAAGTCTAATTCGTAATAGAGTCTTGGGTCTTTATTGTTACAGGAAACTGCCTTTTCTAAACTTGTAATAGCTTTTGGAATATTATTGTGGATTCGAGCATAAGCTAAGCCTAAGTTTCGATGGACAATTGAAAATGTGTCGTCCAAATTCCTGGATTTTTCCCATTCCTTTATTGCATTTTCTGGTTGAATATCGTAGAGGAGGTTTCCAAGATAATAGGGAGCTCGAGCATCCTGGGGGTTTTTCTTCGAAGCATTTTGAAGCACATCCATTGATTCCAATCGAAAGGGAAAACAGTAATCAGTGAGCATCATGCCTCCGAGCTGATAATATCTAAGAGCTTTCTCTATACCTCCTTTTTTCTCCCAGAAATAACCAAGATAATAGTAAATCATCGGATAAGTCCTGGGTTCTTTTTTATCTGAGTCAATAAGCCTTGAAAGAATTTCGATTGCCTCATCCAAAAAACCACAATTTCCATAGTCAACAGCCAATTCCAGATAAGACTGAACATTTTCTCTCATGATTTCCTTCAAGACTTTCATTTCTTTGGAAGCTTCGTTTTCCAATCCTATCATGGATTTTACAAGATAGAGCTCATTTCCTGCCCAGAAATCTAATGGGTCTATCACGAGAGTCTGGGAAATTATTTTTTCTGCTTCTTCAAACTGTCCCATTCTTCTAAGCACCGCAGCCTTTAAATTTAACGCTTTTGTGTTTAAAGCATTGGTAGAAATGGAACGGTTGAGAAATTCTAACGCTTTTAAAAAATCTCCTTTTTGACATGCAAGTTCTGCCAGGGAGTAATATCCCGCTGAATGCCACGCATGACTCCATGTGGCTTTATAAAATGTCTCATAGGCAGTCTCATATTTTCCTTGATACTTCAAAGCTAACCCTAAATAATAGTAGGCTTCCATATCTTTAGGGCTTGTATAATTTTTTGTCATTCGGTTAATCGCCCGATTGAGCTTTTCCTCTGCTTCTTTAAACATTCCTCTTTTGCAAAAAAGAATTCCAAGGGCAGTGTTGACTCGATAATCATCAGGGTCTCTTCTTAATGCCTCCTCATAATAAAGATATGGTTCTAAAGCTGGATTGTGAAATTGCTCAAGACGCAGTCCAGTGAGATAAAGCTCCTCGATTGTTTTTATGTCTCTAGGCGTAAGCGGAGGTTTCACCACCTCTGGCTTTGGGGATTTTTCTTTTTTAACAGGTCTATAAGTAATTAATTCTTTATTTTCTGAAGAAAATAAAGAAAGTTGTACGTCTTCTTCTTTTACTCCGGAAGGGAGGGCAATTTCTCTCCAGAAGGGCTTCTCGGGATTTACAGTTAATATTTTTTCAAAGATTACTTTCTCTCCCGCTTTAAGCAATACTTTTGCATCTTTGTATTCTGATGTTGTGTTAAATCCTATCTTCGCAATATTCTCTGGAGTTATCTCTAAGTTAACAGCAGCCTCCATGTTTGCATTTTTTACACTGCCAATTTGCCTAATTGGGTACCAGTACTGTTTAAAAATTTTAACCTCGTACGGTTGTATCCAACTGTAATCAGGTTGATTATCTGAGTAAGCTCCAACCATGAGCTCCCCATAAGGGCCATCGGCTTCGGTTAAGATTTTATCCCACATTTTTCCCTGGGGACCATTTCCCCATTCCCAGAATTTCTTTCCAGGGACGATGTTATGGTCAGCCACATGCACAACACCTGCTTTTTTCCCATGGTCATATCCTGCTAAAAAATCCTCTTTACTGTTCCAGGCAAAGAAAGATGTCGGAGCAGGGTGGTTTTTCCACCAGCTGATGTCCACACCGTTTGTATAATCGACATTGTTAAACACACTGTATGAAATTGGCCACTCTGAAAACTGATTTTTTCCGTGAAAAGTTACATACTCCGTGCTTGGCGGGAAGATTACCTGATATTCTGAATTCGCATGGACAGCAACATTAGCCCAGTACAAAAAAGAATGGGCGAAAGGGGTACGGTTAAAAAGTTTAACAGTAACTTCTACATAAGACTTATCAGGATAGAGAGTTATGCCAATCACCCATTTCATTCTATGTCGAAGTTCTATTTCTCCTACACAAATGGTCTTACTGCCATCAGGGTTTTCTTTTAATGTATAGTCAACTGCCATAAAGGTTGTGGCTCTGTGATGGTGGGGAAAATTCCACTCCACACCACCAGAAATCCAAGCACCGAGCATGCCTATAAGGGCAGGTTTAATCACATGCTGATGATAGAAGAAGTCATAATTATTCGTTTTATCTACAGCAGAAAAAATTCTCCCACCTATTTCAGGAAGAACACAGAGCTTTACATATTTGTTTTCCAGATAGATTGCATTGTAAGTTTTATTCTTACGGACATCAGTCAGCTTATCCAATAATGGATAAGGGTAAACAGGACCCTTGGCTCCCTGGTAAGCTCTTCCAGTATAAAAAATAGGATTTAAATCAGGCTCGTCTACTAAATAAGTTGGAATTATAAGATGCTCTTTCCATATTTTTACTGGAGATTTAGCCAAAACAAGAACTGAGGGACTGATAAGGATTATTCCAATCAGTAAAATTATCGTCAGGAATTTATTACTTTTCATTTTATTCCTCCAATAATCAATTGAAATAATTGAATCTAGTGTCGTGTCACCTAAATGCCTTTTGTTGTTTTGATGTGACACGACACTTTCCCTATGGGAGAAAGATCTCCTTAGACGCTTCGCTGAGCAGAGGGGCTGTCTAAGAAGGAGACAGCCCCTCCTTTGAGAGGATTTCCTCTCAAACTCTCCAAAGATAAAATTTGAGTATAAAGAT
>JBFLYD010000046.1 GCA_040756905.1 Acidobacteriota bacterium | reverse complement strand
ATATAAATTATTATTTATTTTTTCTATTTCAACACTATATTTTTCTCCATCCACAGAAACGCAATATCCTCTCTCTTCTTTCCCAATGAGATCAAACTTAATTAATTTACTTCCTGTTTGAAACTCCATATCAAATTTACAATCTGCTCTGTAAATAGAGCCATCTTCCAATTGTTTTCCAAGGAGACGAAATCTTTCTATCATCCTGTCTTATACT
This sequence comes from Acidobacteriota bacterium, assembly GCA_040756905.1. Classification (NCBI taxonomy): domain Bacteria; kingdom Pseudomonadati; phylum Acidobacteriota; species Acidobacteriota bacterium. The sequence continues at coordinate 57,424 of JBFLYD010000046.1, read as the reverse complement.
TTCTGATTTATCCATAATTTCTCTTAACCCAACTGCGATCACCGCAATTTTTCTTGTCTCTTCAAACTCTTCTTTTTTCTTCTCCAATTTGTCAATAAAATGGGTATTATAACTACCGCTCATAAACTCTGGATGTTTCAGTATCTTCTCAAAAAACGGAATCGTTGTTTTTACTCCAATGATGTAATATTCAGAAAGAGCCCTTAACATTCTGTTGATTGCTTCTCTTCTATCATTTCCCCACGAAATCAGTTTTGATATCAACGGGTCATAAAAAATTGGAATTTCATAACCTTCATAAACTCCACAATCATCCCTTATCCCAAATCCCGAGGGATTTTGAATTGCTAAAATTTTTCCGGGTGAAGGAGCAAAATCATTATCCGGATCTTCTGCATATATTCTGGACTCAATCGAACATCCTTTTGGATTTATACTTTCCTGAGTGTATTGGAGGGTTTTCCCTGAGGCTATCTCAACCTGACATTTAACAAGGTCAATCCCTGTAACCATTTCAGTAATGGGATGCTCCACCTGTAACCTTGTATTCATCTCTAAAAAATAAAAATTTTTATCCTTGTCCACGATAAATTCCATTGTTCCTGCACTCCTGTATCCCAATTTACGAGCGGCTTCTGCTGCAATTTCACCCATTATTTTTCTTGATTCAGAATCCAGGAAAGGAGAAGGAGTTTCTTCAACCACCTTCTGGTATCTTCTCTGAATTGAACATTCTCTCTCTCCTAAATATATTACATTACCATAATTATCGCCAAGAATCTGAATTTCGATGTGATGCGGTTCGTTAATATATTTTTCAATATAAATCGAAGGGTCGCCAAAAGATGATAAAGCTTCAGATCTGGAAAGCTCGTAGAAAGACTTCAACTCATCGATATTTCTTGCAAACCTCATTCCTTTTCCACCTCCTCCCAGGTCTGCCTTTAAGAGAACAGGGTATCCCAATTTTTCTGCTTCTTTTATGAGTTCTTTAATGTCCTTTGCTGGATACAACGTTCCAGGAACAACCGGCACTCCAAGATCTTTCATGGTTTTTCTTGCTTCAGTTTTTGAACCCATCAGAGAAATCGATTCAGGGTGCGAGCCGATAAATATCAAACTCTCCTTTTCCACCAATCTTCCAAATTCGGAATTCTCAGCTAAAAATCCATAACCCGGGTGAATTGCCTGACATCCTGAATCCTTTGCAATTTGAATGATCTTTCCCATGTTTAAATAACTCTCTGAAGATGGAGAAGGACCTACATAGTATGCCTCATCTGCCATTCTAACATGAAGGGCAGTTCTATCTGCATCAGAATAGATCGCCACTGATATTATTCCCATCTCTCTCAGCGTTCTTATAATTCTTACCGCTATCTCTCCCCTATTGGCGATCAAAACTTTTTCAATTGCTCTTATCTTTCTCATAGTGGTATATTTCCGTGCTTTTTGGGTGGATTTTTATCTCTTTTATTATCAAGCAGTTGAAGAGACTCAATGAGCTTCATCCTGGTGTATTTTGGCTCAATCACTTCATCTATGAAACCCTTTTCTGCTGAGATGTATGGATTTGCTAATTTCTCCCTGAATTCTTTAATCTTTTTCTCTCTCAGCTCGTCTGGATTTGGATGCTGGGAAATCTCTCTTTTATAAATAATATTTACTGCACCCTCAGGTCCCATTACAGCGATTTCTGCTGTTGGATAGGCAAAATTTACATCGGTTCTTATGTGTTTTGAGGCCATCACACAATATGCTCCTCCATAAGCCTTTCTCGTAATCACTGTAAGCTTTGGAACAGTTGCTTCTGCAAAGGCATACAAGAGTTTAGCTCCATGCTTTATTATACCGCCATGTTCCTGGTCCACTCCTGGAAGAAATCCAGGAACATCTTCAAAAGTAACAAGGGGAATGTTAAAGGCATCACAGAATCTTACAAATCTTGCTCCTTTTATCGAAGCATTTATATCAAGGACACCAGCAAGATAATCAGGCTGATTTGCAACGACTCCCACAGATTTTCCTCCCAATCGCCCAAAACCGATTATAATGTTTGGAGCAAAATGTTCCTGTATTTCAAAAAAATAATTATCATCTAAAACTTTTAGAATTATTTTTTTTATGTCATAAGGCTGATTTGGATTTTCTGGAACCACAAAGTCTAACTCTTCATCGATTCTATCGAAAGGATCACTTGCCTCTTTAAAAGGAGGATCTTCTAAATTATTTGATGGGATAAAAGATAAAAGCTCCTTTATAATTGAAAGAGTGTGTTCTTCATTTTCTCCTACCAGATGGGCAACTCCACTCACAGTACTATGAGTCTCTGTACCTCCTAACTTTTCCATGGTAACTTCTTCGTGAGTTACAGCCTTTATTACATCAGGGCCGGTGATAAACATGTAACTTTTTCCTTTTGTCATGATGATAAAATCTGTAATTGCCGGAGAGTAAACTGCTCCCCCTGCACAGGGGCCCATGATAGCTGAAATTTGTGGAATTACACCAGAGGCAAGAGTATTTCTGAGGAAAATATCTGCGTATCCTCCAAGGCTTCCCACTCCTTCCTGGATTCTCGCGCCTCCAGAATCATTCAATCCTATAACAGGAACACCTATTTTCATCGCCATATCCATGATCTTACATATTTTAGCTGCATTTGCCTCGCTCATCGTTCCACCAAAAACAGTGAAGTCCTGAGCAAAAATGGCAGCCAATCTTCCATTAATTTTTCCCCATCCAGCAACCACACCATCACCATAAATCCTCTGTTTTTCCATTCCAAAATCATGACATTTATGAACAACAAGTTTATCTATTTCTTCAAAACTACCTTTATCCAAAAGTATTTCAATCCTTTCTCTTGCGGTTAATTTCCCATCCTTGTGCTGTTTCTCTATTTTTTCCTTTCCTCCTCCTAATTCAGCTAATTTTATTTTCTCAGATAATGTTTTAAATTTCTCTTCTATCGCCATTTATTTCCTCACTTTTTTCCAGTCCTCTAAAAATTTATTAATACCAATATCTGTTAATGGATGCCTTACAAGTTTTTCAAGCACTGGAAATGGAACTGTTACTATCGGCGCACCAATTAAAGCAGCTTCTACGATATGCACTGGATGTCTTATAGAAGCAACGATAACCTGGGTTTTGAAAGAATAATTCTCATACATTGTTAATATATCTTCAATTAAATTCATCCCATCTGTACTTATATCATCAAGCCTTCCAATAAAAGGACTTATATAATCAGCTCCAGCTTTTGCGGCAAGAATGGCCTGGGAAGGCGAAAACACAAGAGTCACGTTGGTTTTTATTTTTAAATCATTCAATTTTTTTACAGCTTTTATTCCATCGACCGTCATGGGAATTTTTATTACTACATTTGGAGATATCTTTGATAATTCTTTTCCCTCTTCGACTATTTCATCAGAGGAAGTAGATACAGCTTCGACAGAAACAGGACCATTCACTACTCTGCATATCTCTTTGATTATCTTTTCGAATTTCCCTTCTTCTTTTGATATTAATGTCGGATTTGTTGTAACTCCATCCACCACTCCCCATGCAACACCCTCTCGAATTTCATTTAAATTTGCAGTATCAAGAAATATTTTCAATTTATTCCTCCTAAAATTCTACTTTTTATTATTTTATTTCTCTTCAATAAATCTTATGAACAGTATTGCTCAGTGTTCCAATCTCACTGATTTGAACCTCAACCCTATCCCCTGGAGATAAAGGGCCACTGCCTGCTGGAGTTCCTGTAGCTATTACATCTCCAGGAAGAAGGGTCATAATCTGTGAAAGATAATAGACTAAATAAAAGGGATCAAAAATCATATTTTTTGTTTTGGATGATTGTTTTAATTTTCCATTTAAAAAAGTTTTCAACGTGAGGTTTTTTGGGTCAACTTCAGTTCCTATCCATGGGCCTAAAGGAGCAAAAGTGTCAAAGGATTTGGCCTTTGTGTTGTGTTGCTCTTTCTGTTGAATATCTCTTGCAGTAACATCATTAAAGCATGCATACCCAAGAATATAATCCGATGGATTATCATTTTCTGAAAGACAAAAAGCTCTTTTTTTTATTACTACTGCCAGCTCGCCTTCAAAGTCAACTCTCTTACTCAATTTTGGCAAAATAATACTATCATTCTGACCAATCACAGAAGTTGAAGGCTTTATAAAAATCAGGGGAGATTCTGGAATCTCCACATTCCTTTCCCCAGCATGGCTTTTATAATTATAACCTACACATACAATTTTTGTTGGGGAAACTGGCGGAAGAATTATAGCCTCTGATATTGAAATAGATCTCTCTTCAATTCCAAATTCATTAAAAATAGACCCTCTTATAAAAAATAGATTTTCTTCTCTCAGAACCCCATAAGATTCTTTTTCCTTATAATGAAACCTTACAATCTTCATCAATCCTTATCTCACAATTTCCTGAATTTCTGCAGATTTTTTACTTTCATTTCCATTTCTATCCACAGCTGATATTCTGTATGTATATTTAACCATCGGCTTTAAACCTTCGTCCTTAAAAGTATTTCCCAAAACTGGATTCTTTGTCAACAATATCTCCTTCCCTCTTTCCTCTCTTCTATATATATTGTATCCAAGAATATCTTTTTCTTTGTTTTCAACCCAACTAAGCATTATGAAGCCTTCCCCTGAAAAACTCTGTAACCCATGAGGAGGCTCAGGAGGAAAGGTATCCACTAGCACTATTTTTAAAACCATAGAATCTGAACTCTCTATATTTCGCTCATAAAATGATTTAATTGACCTTACTTTGTAATAGTATTGCTCTCCAAATTCAAAATCTTTATCTCGATAAACTTCTTCTAAAAGAGGTGCTTCATTCATTTTTTTAAATTCTTTTTCCTCTCCAATCTTTTTATATATGTTATAACCAGAAACTAAAGGAGGAACTGATTCATCAATATTTTTTGATGGAGGATTCCATCTTATTTCTATTTCATCTTTTTTTATTTCATAAGAAAAATTCTCAGGAGGAGTAGAGACAATTGAAGGAGAATAGAATATTAAACTCTTTGATTCATATTTTCTTTTTTTATCATCCCAGTAATTGACTGAAAAAAAATAGTTTTTCCTGTTAATATCATTTAATTTAATGTTTTTTTCTGTTGTTATATCCTCAAATGGATTAAAATTTTTAGTTTCAACTCCCATGAGTTCCTTTAAAACAATTGCTTTTTTCTTGAATTTTGAGAATGATAATGATTTTTCCTTCCCAGTGTATTCTAAAACCTGAATTCGTGAGATCCCCTTTACAGGAGTTCCGTTTTTATATGTAGCAGCTATCCTGAATTTTATTACCACTTTATCTCCAATCTGATTGATATCCAGAATTTCAGGTGGTTTTAGATTCAGGATTACTGGGGGAAGTGGAGGACCCTTTATCCCACAAAAATTTAAAAAAAATAAAACTATTATTATAAAAAAATTCTTGATGAACATATTTTTTAATTTATATTAAAGAATGAACCTGCTCAAATCCTGATTCTTCAAAACACCATCAAGCCTTTCTTTTACATATTTTCTATCAATTATTATCTTCTTCTCACTTATCTCAGGCCCCTGAAAAGAAATTTCTTCCATAACTTTTTCCATTACTGTATGAAGTCTTCGAGCACCAATGTTTTCCATTTCCTGATTAACCATTTCTGCAATTTCAGCTATCTCTTCAAGAGAATCATCTGTAAATTCTACATCAATACCTTCAGTTTTCATCAATGCTTTATATTGTTTTACCAGAGCATTCTGAGGCTCTTTCAAAATTCTTATAAAATCGTTCTTATTCAGAGGTTCCAATTCTACTCTTATAGGAAACCTGCCTTGAAGTTCTGGAATTAAATCAGAAGGCTTCGACACATGAAAAGCTCCAGCTCCTATGAAAAGAATATGGTCTGTTCTGAGAATTCCATATTTTGTATTTACCGTTGTTCCTTCTATGATGGGAAGAAGGTCTCTTTGAACTCCTTCACGACTCACCTCAGGTCCATGACCTGATTCTCTTCCTGCAATTTTATCAATCTCGTCGAGAAAAACAATTCCTGAATGCTCAACCTTTTCAATGGCAAGTTTTATCACCTGGTCCATGTCAACCAACTTTTTCTGCTCCTCCTCCACAAGGTATCTGAGTGCTTCCTTTATTTTTAACTTTCTTTTCTTTATTTTCCCACCTAAAAATCCTGGTATTACTTCTTGAATTGATATTCCTATCTCCTCAAAACCAGTGCTCGTAAAAATTTCAAAAGGAGGAAATGCTCTTTCTCTGACCTCTATTTCAATTTTTCTATCATCCAGTTTTCCTTCCATTAACTGTTTTCTGAGTTTCTCTCTTGTCTCTTTAAAATATTCATGATTAGAATTAATTACATTATTGTTCAATTTTCCTTTTATCTTTGGAGGCGGGGGTATGAGTAAATCCAGGATTCTCTCCTCAGCATTTCTATAAGCCTTGTCCCTCACTTCTTCCATCTTCTCAGCTTTTACCATATCTACAGAAAGCTCGGTTAAATCTCTGACTATCGATTCCACATCCCTTCCCACATATCCAACCTCAGTAAACTTGGAAGCTTCAATTTTCAGAAATGGAGATAAGGTCAACTTCGCAAGCCTTCTGGCTATTTCAGTTTTTCCAACCCCAGTGGGACCTATCATCAGAATATTCTTGGGAGCGACTTCATCTGCAAGCTCAGGCGATAACTTTCTCCTCCTTATCCTGTTTCTCAAAGCAATCGCAACAGCCTTTTTTGCTTCTCTCTGCCCCACTATATACTTGTCCAGCTCTTCTACGATTTCTCTTGGAGTCAACTCATCTTTATCTTTTAAAATTACCTCATCTTTTTGAAAAACAGATGGCAATGAAATTTGAGTATTCATATTATAATTCCTCCAGAACGATCTCTGAATTTGTATAAACGCATATCTCAGAAGCAATCTTCATAGCCTCCATGGCGATCTCTTTTGCTGAAAGCTCTGTGTGTTTTCTAAGCGCTCTTGCTGCTGCCAGAGCATAAGGTCCTCCAGATCCAACAGCTAAAATTCCATCATCCGGCTCGATTAAATCTCCTGTTCCTGAAAGAAGAAATGACCTTTCCTTATCCGAAACAATCAAAAGAGCCTCCAGTCTTCTTAAAGCTCTGTCCAATCTCCATTCTTTCGCAAGTTCAATTGAGGCTCTGTATAAATTCCCTCTATATTCTTCAAGTTTTGATTCAAACCTTGTAAAAAGGGCAAGAGCATCTGAAGTAGCTCCTGCAAAGCCGGCTAAAATCTGATTGTTGTAAATTCTCCTTATCTTTTTTGCCTTATGCTTGAAAATTGTCTCTCCCATTGAAACCTGTCCGTCAGCAGCCATCGCAACTGCTCCATTATGCCTTACAGAAATAACGGTTGTGGATTTAAAACCTGATTTCATTTATTATCCTGAGCTATTTTTCACTTAAAATATTTTAAATCAAAAGATATTAACTGTCAAATACATCTTTCCCTTTTTTCTTCTTTCCTTTTCCAGGATGTTCATCATCTTTTTGTTTCCCTCTGCCTTTTCCTTGACTTTTTCCAGTTCCTTTCTTTGCTTTATCCTGATGTTTTTTTAAATTTTCCATTATTATATTTTTTAAACCCAGGTTCCAGGAATAATTTTCTTACAATGCTTACATTTACTTGCTGAATATCATTCCTTAAAACCTCAAAATGATACCTGTGGATTAAAACATTTCCGCTCTTCTTTCATATCTCTTTTCAATTAAATTATACCATACAAAAAAACAATTCTTTATCATCCATCTTTTATTTGTTTTAAATATAGCCTCCTGATCGACAAGAATTCATCCTTCCAGTCTGTTTTTCTCAGGTCAGAATAGGTCCATTCAAGATATTTAATATCATTCTTTTTGAATAGAAATTCCAGATGAGCATATATTCCATGTTGAAGAGGCACTCTATGGGAATAATTTTTTGTTGTTGCCATGATTAAGGCTGTGGCAGTTACATATCCAGGATCGATATTTACAACCCTTCCCATAGGGTTAAAAATTTTTTTATATTTTTTCTCAATTTTTATTGCTCTTAGCTTTATTTTTGAGATTTCTTCAGGCTTTATGAGGGATTTAAATGAATAAAAAATCCTTTTAAGATTTTTCCCCATTTCTTCTTCATAATAATCTGTCAAATCAAATGGAACAATTTTTGTTTTATAATCAATTTCTCCCCATTTTTTTCTTAAATCTCTCTCTAATTTTATGAGGTATTCTTCTCGACCGAATATAACTCCACAGATAAGTTTTACTTTTTTAAATTTATTCAGATATTCCACTTTTATTTTTATATACTTACTTTTTAATAGAAGCAAGTCCAATTCACGGGAAGATTTTTTTTATTTACACTTAATCCTTGTAATTTTTCCTCAGATTAATCTATAATTAATTTCATTATTTTTCCAAGAGTCGAAATCTCTTTAAAAATAAAATGATGATAGAAGAATTTAAAAATAAGTTTGAGAATCAAGGGATACTTTTAAAATCTACAATTATTGATATAAAATTCAGGAATTAGAAATGGAAAACAATCTTATCAAAATGATCAGGGAAATAAGTGCGGAGAGAAAAATCTCTCCCCAAGCTGTCTTTAAGGCAATAAAAGAAGCTATCAGTGAAGCATCAAAAAAATACTTTGGAGCTAATGAAATTGTTGATGTGGATTTCAATGAAAAAACAGGAGAGGTTAAAGTATATGTTAAGAAAAAAGTTGTCCAGAAAGTAGTAAATGAAGCGAAAGAAATCGCCTGGGAACAGGCAAGAAAAATTTTCCCGGATGTAAAGATAGGGAAGATTGTTGAGATCAATCTTCCTGCTGAAACTTTGGGGAGAATTGCAGCTCAGGTTGCAAAAAACATAATCTTTCAAAAAGTTAGAGAAGCTGAGAAAGAAATGGTTTTCAGAGAATTTTCTCCAAAAATAGGAGAATTAACCTTTGGAATAATCCGAAGGTTTGACAACGACGATGTAATTGTAGACCTTGAAAAAGCAGAAGGAGTTCTTCCAAAAAAGGAAAGGCCGGAAAATGAAACCTATCCAAGGGGTGACATGATTAAGGTACTGATAAAGAATGTTTTAAAAGATTCAAAAGGCCCTCAGGTTATCCTTTCGAGGTCAGACCCTAAGTTTCTTATAAAGCTATTGGAATTAGAAATTCCTGAAATATCCGAAGGTATAATTGAGATAAAGGGAATATCAAGGATTCCAGGGGAAAGGTCAAAGGTTGCAGTATGGTCAAAAGAGAAAGATGTTGACCCCGTTGGGTCCTGTATTGGAATGAAAGGAGCAAGAATAAGTTCCCTTCTAAAAGAACTCAGGGGAGAAAAGATTGATATAATTCCATGGTCACCCAACATAGAAGAATATGTAAGAGCCGCTCTGAGCCCTGCGAAGGTTGACAAAATATCAATTCTAAATACAAAAGAAAGAACAGCAGAAATTATAGTATCTTCAGATCAGCTCTCCCTTGCAATTGGAAAAAAAGGACATAACGTAAAGCTGGCATCAAGATTATTAGAGTGGAAAATTGAGATAAAAAGCAACGAGGAAAAGATAGATGAGATACTGAAAAAAATTGAAGGAGAAAAAAATTAAAAAAGAAAAAAATGGACAACATCAAGATTCATGAATTAGCAAAAAAACTTAACAAACCGTCCAGAGAAATAATTGAAATACTCGAAAAATATGGCATCTCTACAAAAAGCTCACAAAAAACAATAAGCTCAGAAATTGCAAAAGAAATTGAGAAACACTTCAAACAGAAGCCTAAAGAAAAAAAAGAAGTCGGGGCAAAACAAATTGTCAGAGAGAAACCAAAAAAAGCAGAAAAGAAAAAAATACCCAAAAAGGTTAAGGAAGAAAAATTGAGAGAAGAAAAGTTAGAAGAAATAAAAATTGAAGAACCTATAGTAATTAAAGAAACAATAGAAGAAAAAAAGACTGAGGAACTAAAAGAAGAAATTAAAAAAGAGATCATACCTGAAAAAGTTCCTATTAAAATCAGAGAGGGTATTTCTCTTAGAGAGCTATCTGAAAGAGCAGGTATTAAAGCAAAAGATATAATTCAGAAATTATTTTTCAAAGGAATCATGCTTACAGTAAACAAATCTCTTGATAGAAGTTTAATTGAGATGATATCAAAAGAATTCAATTTAAATATCGAGATTTTATCTTTTGAAGAAGAAATCTCCCTGGAAATTGAAGAAAAACCTGAGGATTTAAGGCCAAGACCCCCTGTTGTAACGGTAATGGGGCATGTAGACCATGGAAAAACTACTCTCCTCGATTACATAAGAAAAACCCGGGTCGCAGAGAAAGAAGCAGGAGGAATTACCCAGCATATCGGAGCTTATAAAGTAAATGTCAAAAGAAGAGAAATAACTTTCATCGATACTCCTGGCCATGAAGCTTTCACAAGAATGAGAGCAAGGGGTACAAAAGTAACTGATATCGTTGTTCTGGTGGTAGCTGCAGATGATGGAGTAATGCCCCAAACAGTAGAAGCCATTCGTCATTCACAGGCCGCAAAGGTTCCAATAATCGTGGCTATAAATAAAATAGATAAACCAGAGACAAATGTTGAAAGAGTTAAAAAACAGCTTTCAAGTCATGGAATAGTTACTGAGGACTGGGGAGGAAATACAGTATCTGTAGAAATTTCAGCAAAAACTGGAAAAGGCATAGAAGAATTACTCGAGATGATTCTCTTAGTTGGTGACCTCCAAGATTTAAAGGCAAACCCAAATGCCCTTGCTCAGGGTATAATATTAGAAAGCAAGCTTGATCCAAAAAAAGGGTCTCTCGGAACAGTTTTGATTCAAAAAGGAACTCTTCATGAGGGAGATTTCTTTCTTTCAGGGTCAATTCTCGGTAAAGTAAGAGCTCTCTTCAATGAAAATGGCCTCAGAGTGAATCATGCAGGTCCTTCAACTCCAGTTGTTGTAATGGGATTTGACGAAGTTCCTGAAATAGGACAGACTTTTCAGGCAGTAAAAAATATAGAAAAAGCAAAGCAGATTGCGCTTTATAGAAAAGAAAAAATCAAAGAAAGTATGGAAAGAGTACCGTCAAAGATAACTCTTGAAAATCTCTTTAAAAAAATAGAAGAGGGAAAATTCAGAGAGCTTCCTGTAATTATAAAAGCAGATGTCCAGGGTTCAGTTGAAGTTGTCGAAGATGCATTATTGAAATTAGGAAGCGAAAAATTAAAGATAAACATAACTCATAGCTCTCCTGGAGCTCCTTCTGAATCTGATATACTCCTTGCATCTGCTTCAAATGGTATCATAATAGGCCTAAATGTACGGCCTCCGAGGAAAGTAGTAGAGCTTGCCCAACAAGAAAAAGTTGAAATGAGACTCTATACTGTTATTTACGAATTGATTAACGACATAAAAAATGCCCTTGCTGGAATGCTTCAACCAGAATTTCGAGAAGTATACCTGGGAACAGCTGAAGTAAAAAAGACATTTAGAATATCAAGGGTTGGAATTGTTGCGGGATGCTATGTAAATGATGGAAAAATTGCAAAAAATGCTGAGGTAAGAATTATAAGGGAAAACAAAATTGTTTTTACTGGAAAAATAGCATCTTTAAGGAGATTTGAGAATGACATGGATGAGGTTAAAAATGGTCTTGAATGTGGAATTGCAATAGAAAGATTCAATGATATCAAACCAGGAGATTTAATAGAGGCGTTCGTCAGGGAAAAGATCCAATGATAATCGGATTATGTTCTTTTGAAATCTGGATACCATACTCCAGAAGTCTTAAAGAAAAGAGAGCGGTAATCAGAAAAATTATTGAAAAAATAAAACCTAAATATAATGTTTCAATTTCTGAAATCGATTTTCAGAATCTCTGGCAAAGGGCCAAGATAGGGATAGTCTCAATAAATGCAGAGAAAAGTGTTATAGAGAAAGTGTTTAATTCAATTCTAAAAGACCTTGAAAATAGTTTAGATGGGCATATATTAAATTTTGAAACTAAATTTTTTTGAGATGGACAGAAGAAAAGAAAGAATAGGAAGTCTTTTGAAGGAAGAAATTTCGAAAATTATACTTTATCAGATGAAAAACCCAAAAATAGGCTTTATAACTGTAACTGATGTGAGAATGAGTGGAGACTTAAAAATTGCAAGTGTTTATATAAGTGTCCTATCTGAAAAAAGTATGAAGGAAAATACAATCGAAATATTGAATAACTCAAAGGGTTACATCAGAAGAGAAATAGCTAAAAAATTAAACTTGAAATGGAATCCTGAAATAAATTTTTATTTAGACAACTCCCACATTATCGGAGAAAAAATAGATAAGATTCTCAGAAAAAAGGATTGAAATGAAGAAATATTCAGAAGTAATAAATAAAATCAAGAAAAAAATTAATTTTAGCAAATCAATTGTTATTTCATCCCATTTAAGACCCGATGGAGATTCAATTGGCTCAGGACTTGCATTAAAATTAATGTTCAATAAATTAAATAAATCTGCAGATTTCATAAATAAAGACAATACTCCTTTTCCTTTTATGAATCTTCCAGGAGCTGACGAAATAATAATAGGTCAGATTCCTTCTTCAAAATATGACCTGGTAATTCTTTTAGAGTGCAGTGAAATTGATCGTTCAGGCCAGGAAAACATCTCAAATAGTTTTATCATAAACGTGGATCACCATACAATCAATGGAAAATATGGAAACATCAACTGGATCGATGAAAAAGCTTCTGCATTGGGTGAAATGATCTTTTACCTCGCAAAAAGCCTGAGAGTGGAAATTGATCAAAAAATTGCCACAAATCTTTATGGAGCAATTGCTTCTGATACTGGTTTCTTCAGATTTTCAAATACAACACCAGAATCCCTTGAAATCTGTTCATATCTTGCAAAAAAAGGCGTTAACCCTCATTCAGTATCAAATATGCTAATCGACAATAACACCTACCAAAGAATCAAACTTCAAGGACTTGTTCTCTCCACTTTAAATTTAGAGGAAAATGGAAAATTAGCCCATATTACAATGTTCAAGAAATTCCTCGATGAGCTCCATCTGAAAGAAGTGGACACAGAAGAGATAATTTCTCTTGTTAGATCTATAAGAGGGGTTGAAATTGTTCTTTTCTTTAAAGAAATCTCGCATAATAATTTCAGAATAAGTATCAGATCAAAAGGGGATATAAATTCTGGAAAATTAGCTGAGAATTTTGGAGGTGGTGGACATTACCACGCTGCTGGCTTCTCTCTTTCAGGAAAGTATGAAGATGTGGTAAAATGTGCCATAAAAGAAATAAAAACCAGAATTAATTTCTAAAAACCTTATATCTATGCTCTATTTTTACAAACAGATAAGATATCATCTTTTCTGATTGCTCCTTCCCGGAGAATAGTTAATCTGCCTGAAGATAAATCTATAACTGTAGAAGGTCTGAATCCTTTGGTATTTCCACCGTCAATCAGTAACTCTACCTTATTCAGAAGATCTTTAATAGCTCTCTCTGGTGAAGAAATTTCATGCTCACCCGATACATTTGCTGAAGTTGACGTAATAGGAAATTCGCAGGTTCGAATAAGTTCTACACAGAATTTGGAATTTGGGATTCTAACGCCTATCGAATTACTGTTAGCCATTATAGAGCGTGGCGCTTTTGATGATGCTTTTAAAACAACAGTAAGAGCCCCCGGCCAGAATTTTTCAACTAATTTGTAAAATATATCTGGAATGCTTCCAGCCATTTCTTCTGCCATCTTTACATCTGATACAATCACTGGAATTGGCTTGCCCCTTTCTCTCTCTTTGATTCTGTAGATCCTTTCCACCACCTCTCTATTGTAGGGGTCTCCACCCAGTCCGTAGAAAGTATCGGTTGGATAAACCATTATTTTCCCTTCTTTTAGATAAAATGCAACTTCTTCAATTCTTTTGAAATCAGGATTTTCAGGGTCTATTTTTATCAATCTTTTCATTCTTTACCAATATATCCTTTAGTTAACAAACTATTAACACTTTACTCTTTATTGTCTCCAGCTTATGGTTTATTATTCTCTGACTTCTGTCAACTTTTCACTGCTCAATGCTAACTATTTACAGTTTACAGTTAATGGTTTTAATATTTTACTCTCACTCTATACTTCAGGATTGATTCTGAGTTTTTCTTTACTGGAACGCTAAAAAGAATGGTTCTTGCATCTTCCTTCTTGAATTCAAAATTTTTCTCTACCACTTCCCAGTCCCCACTCATCGGCTCAAGAACTTCGACAACTACATCTTCTTCCTTATGATTTCTTATAGAAATTTCCCAAGATGATTCATAAATATTCCTCGCAATTTTTTTAAAATCCATCTGTTTTCTCGATGCTACAACATCAAACGCCTCTCCCATCTTCAATTTAAACTTTTCATCTTTTGGTGTATGGTCAATTCTATCCTCTCCGACAAATTGAATCTCTCCCCTATGATCTTCTTTATAAACTCTTACTATCCCCTTTGGGAGAGCAATTCCTAAATTATTCTCTTTAGAATTTTTAATCTCTATGTAAACTCCAACTTTCTCGCTCTTTTCAAAGTCTGAATAAGAAGAAAGGAAATAGTAATTTTTCCCAAAAAATATAAACCTCTTTCTTAAAGGAATGTCCGCTGAAGAAAGAAGGGTTATCTGCTTGGTTTGATTATTCTTAATCGTTGTCTTTCTTTCAAGAATATAGATATGGTATTCAAAAAATTCTTTCTCTTCAAATTGAGGCACTGCTTTAGCCTCAGCCCTGTATAATTCTCTGCCTCTCACTACCTCCTCCTCAACTCTATGAATTTCTCCTGCTATTAGCTTTAAAGAAGCATTCTTATAGCCTGCTCCGCTTCTATTATCGAGTGTGACCCATCCTGTTAAATCTCCTTTTGTATCATCTTTATTAAGAAGCAGAACATAATCAGCTTTCCAGTTAATTCCATTCGAGAGATATGATGCTTCAATTTTCTGGGTTCCATCAAAATTATTCTTCAATCTCCAGATAAGAGTGGGCCTTGAGATTAAATTTTCAGGAAGTTTTGGAAGTTCTATCCTTCCAGGATGTCCGATCAGAATTCTATCATCCATTTTAAATATATTTCCTTCATTTGTGCTCAGAAGAACTGCTTTTTCTCTTATCTCCTCTTTGGTCTTCGGGTCTGTATGGATCAAAAACAACTCCTTCCCTATGTATTTATCCAAAAGTTTTGATGGGCTCATTAAGTCATACTCATAGTTCTGCTCAAGTACAAAAATAGCATTTGGAGAAGTGATTGATTTAATATGAACTGTCACTGGATTAATCTGATAGGGAACATCTTCAAACTTCAAATCAAATTCACCTTTTGGGAGCTTAAGTTGCCTTATCTCTTTTATAAGGCCGATATTTAAATTGTAAACTGTTAAAGATATTGAGATCTGATCCTCAGAAGATGTTGAAAGCTCTTGAGCAAGAATAAAAGAATTGAAAAATAGAAAAAGGAATAAAAGTACAAAATATTTTTTCATTCTTTTTTCTCCCTACCTCATTCCTTTTCTTTTTTAGCTGATGAAGCTGGAGGTCTCAAAAATTCTCCTAAACTCAAAATTGACCTTCCATCACTTATTATTGCTTGCACATTAGGAGCTACCTTCTGCACATACTCATACTGGATCAAAGCTGGATTCTGGCCCAGAGCTTTTCCTTTTAATTTTATTGCTTCTGCTTCTCCCTCTGCCTCAATAATTTTTCTCTGCTTTTCCCTTTCTTCCCTTTCAAGAACATACTTCATCCTCTCCGCTTCCTGCTGAGCTATCTGTTTCTGCTCAATTGCCTGCTGGAATTCAGTGGAGAATCGAACATCTCTCAACAAAACTTCATCGAGAATAATGAAATTCTCTGCAAAAGACTTTTTCAATTTTTCTTCAATTTGATTCTGAATGTTCTCTCTTTTTCCTGAATAAACATCCATCACAGGATAGTTTGAGACCGTTAATCTTGCTTCACTTCTTACTTGAGGTCTCACGATTTTTTGAATATAATCTCTTCCTATCCTTCTGTGAAGGTTAATCAATTTCTCAGGGTCCGGATGATATCGAACTGTCACATCAAGAGAAACCTGCTGTCCATCTGATGTTAATGCAAGAAGGGAATCATCCCCTTTTACTTCACCCTCTAAAAAAGCTTTTGCCATCGTGTAGGATTGAACTTTTATATCGTAGATAACAACTGATTCAATAATCGGAATGAGTAGATAAAATCCCTCTGCAGATGTAACTCTTAAATTTCCAGATAGTTTATTAAAAATAATTCCTCTTTCTCCAGGTTCAACGATAACATAGGATTTAAAAATAAACACCAAAATCACTATTGCTATCAAACCTATAAAAATCAATTTTGCGATATTTTTTTGCATTTTTCCTCCTCGTTCAAAAAAATCTCTCCTTTTCCTTAAATTTATTATTCTTCTCATTAAAATCTCTTTTTATTTTCTTAAATAATTAAAACAATGTCAAATATACTTTATCTTATCCTTTACTTTCAATAGCTTTTCTGTATCCAAATCTGATGAGGAAATCAATACACTAAGTTCATAGACAACTACAATAAAGCTAATTGTTTCTATTTTTAGGTGAGATGCTCTCCTTTTATCCGTTCCCTATAATCCTCATAATCAGGAATCAGACGATGGTATTCTCCGTGCATCAAGGACGATGAAATCATGAAATCAACGGAAGCCCTGTTGCAGGCTACTGGAATGTTCCAGACCACAGAGATCCGTAGGAGAGCTTTCACATCTGGATCATGGGGGAGCGGTTTGACGTTTGTGGCGGAGAGGCCACCGCCACCACACCTGGTCTATCAGGAACTCTTGATGGCCGCTGAGGCCTCAACTGAATATCTCTCATGAGCTTCACTTTAACCAGGAGGAGAGGTCTGGGAGATTTCTGGCACTTTTGGCGCTTCGGACGGCTTCGTAGAGATTTCCGAGCCCCAAAAGCCTTCCTTGACATTTTTTTGAGTCGTGATTTATACTTCCTCACGATGTTTGAAGGGGTAAATGGAGATAAAGATGCTCCCTCGGCCAACGCAGCCGAAAAGGAATTCCTTGTCCATATCCATCATATCCATCATTTACTTTTTCAAGTTCTCTCCTGAATTCTGAATTATTTCTTATCATCTTCTTAATCCATATTATTGATGGTTATAATCAGCAATAATTATTACATTATTACTGATTATAGTCTACAATAAATAACAATCAATAACTACTCCAGTACGGGCGACCAGAAGGAAAGCTGCAACCCTGTAGATTAAAGCAGATCAACTTTCTACGAAAAATTTAATTTTTGACTCTCAAAGCTGGCTGGAATAAAAAAATTCTATAGTTACACTGAGATCTTCTATTTTAATTATTCTGAAGATAATATAGTTTCCTTCCTCTCCTTCCTGGGCAAGAGAGACATAAGTGTGGCCTTCTACTGCTGATACACCAAAGCGATTGTAACCAATTGATGGGATATCAACCTGATTCAGTGGAACTTGACCGATATCACCTAAATCTAATACTCCTCTCTGACCCTCGTTATTAGCCCAAAACTTTAAATCCAAAAGATAGAAATCACCGCCGGTAGTCTCACCTCTTTTTCCCTCTGAAAAATCATAGCTATCTTTATCATTTAAAGTAATTTTGGGCGAAGGCTTATGTATAAAAACCTTGCGTATAAGCTCTTTTTTGGCAGGGATATCGATACCAGTTCCGCTCAGCCTCCCAGCAGAATAAATGCAAGATATCTTTAAAGTAATGTTTGCCATGAGTGCCTGCCCACCATTAGTCCTGTAAACCCTGAATTCTATATTTTCATGAAGAGGAGTGGAAGGGATATGAATGGTGTCAAATTCAAGAACTGTGCTTTGGTCCGGATCTAATTCTGGAAGCGTTCTTCTGCTTCTCCACTTTAATGTTGGAGAATCAACCATGATTGTTGTCTCTTGTGAACGAAGGCTTCCGTAGTTTTTGACCTCCACCGATATTTGAACTGAACTGTCCAGAGTTGGATTCGAGGGATTGAAAATAAATCGGGTGATCGTGATTTGAGTTTTTTCTGAGAAAGCCTCTGAAAAATTAAATAAAAGAATAAAGGAAAGAAGTAAACAAAATGAAGAAGTTTTTTTATTCATTTACGCACCTAAAAATTTTTAGTTGATATATTTATTTTATTTAATTCTTATCTCATATTCTATCTTTGCTCCTCCCTTGTAACCAGATCCATCCTGTGCAGCATCTTCATTAACAATATGATATATATGGCCATTTTCATAGAATTTTTTACTAAAAACGCGATCCTCACAAGTAATAATGTACTGATCTCCTTCTCTTCTACACCGTGAATAATATTCACAATGTTCTATTAGGTCAGATAGATATAGTGTTTCAGAGGTGATGCCAATTTCGTCATCCGGTTCTGGATCATCTTCATCCCATATGCCAACTTCTACATAAATAGCAGGAATATAAGAATTGTTAAAAAGGCGGCTAAAAATTAATTGAGGACCACCAAAATCCCATGTATCTCCGTCGTCCATGTCGTGCTCTCCAGAATTAGGGAATCTATAAATATCTATAGCAGAGAAAGGATGCTTATCTATCTCATTTTCCCAACTATGGCTACTTCCTGATGGGTTTCCTCCTATGGCAGCAACCTTAGTATTAACAAATATATCTCCCAGACCTCGCCCCGATGTATCTCCATCATCAAAAACAGTTATTCTTTTTAAAATTACTTGAATCTCCTTAACCGGAACAGATTTGACAGATCGGATCCATATTTTTCCCTGCAGCCATGGAAAAGCTCCTTCCGATATGCCACTTGCAGCTTCTCCATTGAAGGGCCTGAGCCTGTCCAAGCATATTGAAGCGTAATTATGTATGGTATCAAGCATATCATTTGATCTTTGATCCGGACTTCCTTTCACAGTAAATTCTCTATAACTGCCATTTCCCATTCTAAGCCCATATTGCTGATTTTTATTAGTGATAAAGTTAGCAGTACCCATATCATCATCTGCTTTACTTCTTATGTGATCAGCTATTCCTGTGACAGCTGCCGTTATGTTACACAAAGCATCTGTGCAAGCAGCAGGGCCACCTACGCCTGTGCTACATGCTATTGCTTCCAGACCTGCCATTAGCAGGTTTTCTGCATATTCAAGCCAATTCAGAGGGTTAAAATAATAAAGTAAATCATGGTCATCTTCAAAAGCACTAAGTGTAATTCCTAAACCATCACCTAATTGATCCCTAGGAAGAGCAAAAATCGGCATTCTTGGCCAGGCAAAAGGAGTTTTATTTCTAGGAGAACCTAAATCATTGACCTGAATCCATTGTTTCTCCGGATATTTCAGTGAAAATTCATTATTATCATCATAACCAGTTGCTGTAAGAAACATTTCTCCATTATCTGTATCTGAATCATGGCTAAAAACAATTTCTGCCAATTCAACTATATAATATTCTGGAGGAACATAATGCTTGACATTCACAACAAATATACCCGGCTTTTTCTGTTCATCATGAGTATATAAATTGATATATAGATAATATTCCACTCCAACTCCATGACCTAAAACTATTCTCCACAGACCTATATCATCCGAATCTGCGTAAAAGGTCTGATGGAATAAATCACGTCCATGAAACTCTTCTCCACTTGGTAAGATTATCTTATAGAACAGGTGCTCCATAGGTTCCCTTCTTAAAGGAGCAAAAGGATGTAAACCTAATAAGATTTCTATTTTTTCATTTTTTTCAAACACTTGAAACTCATAAAGCTTAATGTCACCTAGCACAAAGTTTTCCAGGGGTGGGATTAGACGGGTTTCAAACGTGGGAGGAGTTTCGGGCTCGATAGTTTTCAGGAACTGAATATCACCTTCAGCTGGACCAGCATCTATGCCATAATCGGTAGCATTGTAAATGTAAAAATAGATTATACTCCCAATCTCTTCTCTTGATACCGAAATAAATAGGAAATTGTCTCCTTGTATATCATCTGATATAAATTTTGTTTCTATATAGCCAAATCGATTTTCTAGTTCACGTCTTGCAGTCTCAACATCTACATCTCTATCAAAAACTATAATTTTTATTCGTCCTTGAGTAACATTAACCTTAAATTTTAAAATTCCGGCCTTATCTACTAACCATTTCGCTCCAAGTTGTTTAATATCTCTTGGGTTAGCGAGGAAAAAAGAAGTGATTTCTTCACCAATTTTCTCCAAATCTTTCTTGATAATCTCTGCAGGAGCAGGAATCTTCTCTCTTGTCCAAGAAGGAGGCATAGGGATTTCGGATGGAATTCTACTAACTTCTAATTTTTCTTTCTTAGGAAAGCCTATCCCATCCATAAAAATAGGACCATCGATTTTGCTAAGATCAAAAATAGGCTTTGCATTTTTTGCTATTTGTATCCAATTTTTAATGTCGTTTATAGATGGTATTTTTCCTCTACTCTTAAATCCTGTTGCTACTGCCGTCCATTTTAACAACATATACATCTGATTCAGCTCTTCTGGATTGTTAATGTCAATTGAATTTAATTGAGAAACCGTTCCTACACCAGCTGTAAATAAAAGATCAAGGTGATCGTTTGTAAGCGTATTCTTATCAAAGACTGTACGCATCTCTGTTCTGAGAGCTATTCTCAAGAGGTCATCTTCGGTAATATTAATTTGTTTACTCAAAATTTCTAGCTTCTCATAGGTACAAGCCCTTTCTAAGAGATCTTGTGCAGTAATGATTCCAATAAGATGAAACTTTGTTATTACATCTTGAAATTTTACAGGAAATTCAATATCGGCAATCGTAGGATTCATATTCAAAGGTGGTAAAGTAACTGACGGAGGTTGAGGAGGTATTAGTGGCTTTTTTGGAGTAACCACAGGAGCAGTAACTTTTGGCTTATAAAGAGGTTTCTTAGGAGTAATTTTTGGGTTGAAGTAAATAATTTCCATAGTTGAGCCAGGTGTACGCTTACTTCCTGGTTTCTGAGCTTGGCTAACAACTTTTCCCTCTTTCCCTTTGTATCGAGGATCAAATTGATTTATTTCTTTTACTCTTGTTTCAAATCCCTTTTCTTTTAATGATTTCTTTGCTTCTTCTAACGACATTCCCACTACATTTGGAACCACTGTCATCTTAACTTTTGGAGGGATAAACTTTATCAATGGAGCTATCTTTTTTTCTTCCGGATATGTGACTTTAATAGTTCCTCTTGCTGAACCTATACGACTAAAGTTTACTATTGAAACTTTCCAATTTGTTCCTTTATTCAGGATTTCTTGAGTAACATCATGGGATACTATAAGAGGACTTGTTCCATCTTTTCTTGCAAATTCTTGACGTGTTGGTCCGTTCAATATTAAGGCAAGGTTCGATGCACCGCCTGTCCATGAAGCTTCAACAGTTATTGTCCCTTCTTGCGTAACATTAAATTCAAACACATCACTGTCACCAAAAATCGCCCTTACTTCGAATTGGAATTCTTTTGTCTTGATTTTTTCTTGGAAAGTAGAGAGAGAGTCTGAAAATTGGGATAAGGTAAATAAAAGAATAAAATAAAGAATTAATGAAAAAAGAAGGCGATTTTTTCTCATCTTTTCCTCCTATTACGTTGTTTTTCTCTTCTTTTAAATTATAACATTATTGTCAAGACAGGGGCACATCGCAATAATGAGTGCCTAGAAAGGATTATAAAGAACCGAAGGTATAAATTATATAAATAATTGAGGCGGGTGGAGGCCTGGCGGGAAAGCTCTGACCTCGCGAAATAAAGCAGGACGCTTTCGCGAATTATCGTTTCATTTTATAGACGATAAATGGCGAAAATAATTCTCATTGAATAAAAGAAGATGCTTTTGCATCTCCTTTTTCCTCTCTGCCATCTATTCAAAACGCAAGCTTGCAAAGTAATGAATTATTTATGCTTCATCCATCGCCTTGAACTCTTCAAGGGGAAGGGTCACAAGCTTTCGGCCTCTCCTTTCAAGTTCCACGCTTTTCTCCCAAGTTTCTTCCTTCTGGGCAGCCAGGGCCAGGGCGTTTGCGATTCCGTACTTATCATATTCAGGCTCTGTACCAAATGCTATAAGAATATTCTCTTTTTGGGCCTCGCTAAGTTTGTATTGTTCCACAACGTTGTTTATCACCTTCTGAGGGTTCTTGACTTTTATTTCTGTCGCTTCCCTTAAAATCTGAGTTATTTCTCCAAACCTATTGAATAGTTCCTTAATTGATCTTCTGCCGGAAAGGTAAATCATTTCATCTAAAACCTCATCTCCAAGATGGATTTCTCCTGTGACAAATTCCTCCATTATCATCCCATTTGAGCATTTTACTCTAAAGACCCTTGGCTCAACTCTTAGGGCTTTATGTCCTGTTTCCGAATTAGTGAGGAATATCCCGCCGATCATCAAGTCATCTTTGTGCCTGACGAAATCTCTGAGCTTCTGGCTTTTGACCTTGATATTCATCTCGGTCTCGGAAAGGAAGCAGTCTTCAATTTCAGCTTTATGAGCCTGAAGCTCGTTCAAAGCGCAAAAAAGAATGTCCAGATGGTCGATTACCCGGTACCGATCGCTGAGAAACGCTCGGAACTGAGTCTCCCATTCCTCGGACAAAATACTCTTTTTCGCTTCTTTCAAGCCAGGTGTTCACATTCTGAGCCAGGAGTTCCGGGGTTTCCTCTTCCATCTTGTGATAGTATTTAAGGGGGATGTCGAGCTTTTCGGCTATCTGACCATGGCAGGGCTTTGTGATAGAAAAAGCACTTTTTCCATTTCCATTAATTTGAAACTTCATCTGATTCTCGGCCAAGACTTTTTCATTAAAATCTCTTTTTATTTTCTTAAATAATTAAACCAATGTCAAATATAGTTTATCTTATCCTTTACTTTCAATAGCTCTTCTGTATCCAAATCTGATGAGGAAATCAATACACTAAGTTCGATAGACAACTACAATAAAGCTAATTGCTTCTATTTTTAGGTGAGATGCTCTCCTTTTATCCGTTCCCTATAATCCTCATAATCAGGAATCAGACGATGGTATTCTCCGTGCATCAAGGACGATGAAATCATGAAATCAATTGAATCGTGCCCATTCCAATAGCTCATGCTTTTTATTGTCAAATTTTTACATTATTGTTTTTAAGAAGACGGTATAGATGCTGTCTGCTTATGCCAAGAAGTTTGGATGCTTTTGATTTGTTTCCATTGCACTTCTTTAGTAAATCTATTACATCGGATAAATTCCTTTTCTTAAAAATAATTTCTCTTTCGATAGAATCTTTAAGACATCGATTTATTATATTTTCATCGATACAGTCAGAACTTGAATAAAACATAGCTCTATCAAGGATGTTGTATAGCTCCCTTATATTTCCTGGAAACATATAGTTTAAAAGGATCTTTTCTGCTCCCTTTGTGAGATAGACTTCTCTCTTCACCATTGCTTTTTTCCTATTAAGATACTCATCGATCAGCAAAAGAATATCCTCTTTTCTCAGTCTCAGAGGAGGGATGAACAATTCAAAATTGCTGAGCCTGTAATAAAGATCTTTTCTGAATTTCCCTTCCTTTACTTCATTTTTTATGTCTTTGTTAGTTGCTGAAATAATCCTTACATCAACCCTTATCTCCTTTCTTCCTCCGAGTCTGAAAAACTTATAGTTTCCCTTTTCTTCAATTGCCTTTAGAAATTTCGCCTGGGAATTTTTTGACATCTCACCAATCTCATCCAGGAAAAGAGTGCCTCCATCTGCTTCTTCCAAAAACCCAATTTTTCTTTCATGGGCTCCAGTAAAAGCACCTTTTTCTGAGCCGAAAAGCTCGCTTTCGAAAAATTCATCCTTCACATTTGCGCAATTTAGCTCAATGAAAGGACCATTTTTTCGAGGACTTTCCTCATGGATTAATCTTGCAACCAAACTTTTTCCGACGCCTGTCTCTCCATAAAGAAGAACAGGTTCTTCAAATCTTGAAATTCTATAAATAAATTCAATAATTTCATCTGAAATTTTGCTTTTCCCTTTAAATTTTGTTTTTAATTTCTCAAATGTTTTTCTTTTAATTGCATTTGCAACTCTATCTCTTGAAGAAAGATGGCTCGCCCATTCACTTTCTTTCTTCAATACTATTTCAATTACTGGAATAAAAATTTCTTTTATTTTATCTGTGTTATCGAATAACTCTTTTCTCACAAATTTAAAGGCAAAATAAATTCCCCAATCAAAATCTCTCATTCCATTTGAGGATATTGAATAAGAAACTATATAATAATCTCTGAAGTTATATCCAGGATTCTCCTTTATCTCTAAATTTGCATTTTCCCTCAGGCTGACAAGAGCTTTTAGCTTGTCTTCTGGTAATCTCATTCCAGCAGAAGATCTTATCGAAATTTTATCCTCTTTTTCTTCAGTTATTGCTCCCCATTTTGCACCTGAGAATTTTATTACTTCTTCTAATAAATATTCTAAAGTTTCATCAAAGTCTTTCTTTGATAGAATCATAGAAATTAATTTTTCAACAATTTCAGACCAACTTTTTTCCTCGTAAATCATAGCACTTCCTTACCTATCAAATTTCTGGAGATTATAATAAAAAAAATTCTTATAATCAACAAAAATTTTTAGAGCCTTCCAATAAATAATTGACGGCTATAAATGTGTATGCTATTATTTAACTTAAAGATATCTTTCCTCAGATGATAAAAGAAGGAAGCCTCTCCAATGGTATCAAAATAGTATCTGAAAAAATTCCCCATTTAAGGTCTATCAGTCTCGGCGTCTGGATAAAGAGCGGGTCAAGAAATGAAGAAAAAGATCATAATGGAGTGTATCATTTCATAGAGCACATGCTTTTTAAAGGCTCAAAAAAATATAAAGCAATTGACATAGCAAAAATTACAGACTCTATCGGTGGAAACTTAGATGCATTCACATCAAAAGAATTTTTATCAGTAAACTTCCATGTGCATGATGAAAATTTTAGTAAGGCATTTGATGTTTTATCAGAACTTATACTTAACCCAACTTTTCCCTTGAATGAACTTGAAAGAGAAAGACAGGTAATCCTTGAAGAGATAAAGTCCGTAGAAGATTCTCCTGATGAGCTTATCCTTGATTTATTTCTTGATTCTTACTGGAAAGACCACCCTCTGGGAAGATCAATACTTGGCTCAAAAGAAACAGTATCATCCATAAAAAGAAAAGATTTAATTGAATGCTATTTTTATTCTTTCACACCATCAAATATCGTATTTTCAGCTTCTGGAAATTTAGAGCACAACGAAATATTCGAAAAGATTGAGAAAAATTTCTCTTCCCTTAAAAATGCTAACCCCAGAATTCAGAATCCAAGCCCTCCTTTAGATTTTCCAGGAATTTATTGCAAAAATAAAAAACAGCTTCAACAGGTGCATTTTATAATCGGGATGAGAGCCCTTCCCCAGCCTCATCCTGAGAGATACTCCCTATTTATACTAAATGATATTCTTGGCGGTGGAATGAGTTCCAGGCTTTTTCAGAAAATCAGAGAGAAAAAGGGCCTTGTTTATAACATATTTTCTTTTGTATCCACTTTCATCGACACAGGTTTCTTTGGAATATATGGAGCCACTGACAAAAGAAACATCCCTGAGGTTGTTAAAATCATCGATGAGGAATTAGTTAAAATTAAAGAGGGAAAGATAAAAGAGGAAGAACTTGCAAGGTCAAAGGATCATCTTAAGGGCTCTGTTGTTTTAAACCTTGAAAGTGCTGTAAGCAGAATGGCGCAGATTGCCAGAAATGAAATATATTTTAAAAAACAAATATCATTGGAAGAAATTCTAAAATCAATCGATTCAGTAAATCTTGATGATTTAAAGAGGGTTTCAAAAGAAATAATTAATTCCAAAAATTCTGGAACATTTCTTCTTGGAAATATAAATTCATATGAATTAAAATATAAATTTAATTTTTAAAATGATTGAAAGATATTCCCTTCCTGAAATGAAAAAAATCTGGAGCGATGAGACCAGGTTCAGAAAGTGGTTAGATGTAGAAATTGCAGTCTGTGAGGCATGGACTTATCTTGGAAAAATTCCAGAGGATGCCCTGAAAAGAATAAAAGAAAAGGCAAATTTTTCAATTGAAAGAATAAGTGAGATTGAAAAGGAAACAAAACATGATTTAGTCGCCTTCACAACCTCAGTGTCTGAATTTATCGGTGAAGATTCCAGATTCTTTCATATGGGACTTACTTCCTATGATGTTGTTGACACAGCTCTTTCCCTTTTAATAAATGACTCGTTAGATTTAATCATAAAAAAGGCTGAAAAGTTTTCAGAAACCCTAAAAGAAAAAGCTCTCAAGTATAAATATACACCTATCATAGGAAGAACCCATGGAGTCCATGCTGAGCCAGTTACACTCGGTTTCAAGTTTCTTATCTGGTATGCTGAACTCAAAAGAGACATCGAAAGGTTAAAAAGAGCAAAGGAGAACATAAGAATTGGAAGAATTTCAGGGTCTGTTGGGACTTACTCCCATCTTGACCCTGAAGTTGAAGAAATCGTTTGTAAAAAACTCGGCCTGATTCCCGAAAAAGTGTCCAGTCAGGTAATTCAAAGGGATAGGCATTCAGAAGTTATAGCAGCACTTTCGATCCTTTCAAGCACTATAGAAAAAATAAGCACTGAAATAAGACATCTTCAGAGAACAGAGGTTCTTGAAGCAGAGGAATTTTTTTTAGAGAGCCAGAAAGGCTCATCCTCTATGCCCCATAAAAGAAATCCTGTGAGGTCAGAGAGAATATCAGGCATTTCCCGTTTGATAAGGTCGCATGTAAACACTTCTCTTGAAAATAACCTTCTCTGGCATGAAAGGGACATATCCCATTCTTCTTCAGAAAGAATTATGTTTCCTGATGTTTTTCTTCTTTCTGATTTTATCCTGGAAGAAATAAACGATGTAATTTCTAATTTAATCGTTTATCCGGAAAGGATGAAGGAAAACATCCAAATTACAAAGGGTGTTATCTTTTCCCAAAGACTCCTTTTATTGCTCGGAGAAAAAGGTTTATCAAGGGAGAAAGCTTATAAAATTGTTCAGGAAAAATCGATGAAAGCATGGAATGAAAAAATCTCACTAAAAGAGCTTATAAAAACTGATGAAGAAATAATGGATTTAATCGGTGAAAAAGAACTGGAAGATGCGTTTGATATGAATTATTTTTTCAGGAACATTGACTATATATTTAATAGAGTCTTATCAGATTAAGGAGAAAAAGATGAAGCTTCGAGTTCTTGTATCTTTCAAGAAGGGAATTTTAGAGCCACAAGGGGAAACGATAAGAAGGGCTCTTCTCAGTCTTGGATATAATTCAATAAAGGATGTAAGGCAGGGAAAGTTTTTTGACATTGTAATGGATGAAAACAATAAAGAAAGAGCTTTTGAACTTGCAGACGAGATAGGAAGAAAAGTTCTATCAAACCCTGTGGTTGAATCCTATGAAGTAAAGAAAATAGAATGAAATTTGGAATAGTAGTCTTCCCTGGTTCCAATTGCGATTGGGACACATACTATGCTCTTAAGGATTTGAATCAGGATGTAAAATTTCTATGGCATAAGGATAAAAGTTTGAATGGAGTTGATTCAGTAATCCTTCCAGGAGGATTCTCCTACGGTGATTATCTCAGATCCGGAGCAATCGCAAAATTTTCTCCAATCATGGAAAAGGTAAAAGAATTTTCAGAGAAAGGAGGATTTGTACTTGGAATCTGCAATGGTTTCCAAACACTTTTAGAATCCGAACTTCTGCCGGGAGCGATGCTGAGAAATCGAGATTTAAAGTTTATCTGCAAATTTGTTCATATAAAAGTTGAAAACAGAAATACTCCTTTCACCAACCTGATGAAAGATGGGGAGATTTTAGAAATTCCAATCGCCCACATGGATGGAAATTACTTTATAGATAAGGAAGGCCTGGAACAACTCAAACAAAATAATCAGATTGTCTTCAGGTATTGTGATGAAAACGGAGAGATAAACGGCAGCTCGAACCCAAATGGCTCTTTAGAAAATATTGCAGGCATAATAAATAAAAGAGGAAATGTCATGGGAATGATGCCCCATCCTGAAAGAGCAAGCGATAAACTCCTTGGAAGTGAGGACGGAAGAAAGTTATTCCTTTCACTGACTAACTGGATGAAAAATGATCGATAAAAAGACCTTAGAAGACCACAATCTAACAGAAAAAGAGTTCAAGATGATAAAAAGACTGATTGGAAGAGAGCCAAATTTACTTGAATTAGGAATGTTCTCTGTCATGTGGTCAGAACATTGTTCTTATAAAAGCTCAAAGGTTCATCTAAAAAAACTTCCAACAAAAGGAAAAAGAGTTGTCCAGGGACCTGGTGAAAATGCAGGAATTATCGATATAGGAGATAATCTCGTGGCTGTTTTTAAAATCGAATCCCACAATCATCCATCTTTCATCGAACCATACCAGGGAGCTGCTACAGGTGTGGGAGGAATCCTCAGAGATATATTTACGATGGGAGCAAGACCAATCGCTCTCTTGGATTCATTAAGATTCGGGTCTCTTGATAACCCTAAAAACCGCCTGATATTCGAAGGAGTTGTATCAGGAATTGCAGGATATGGAAATTCAGTTGGAGTTCCGACAGTTGGAGGAGAAACATATTTTGATGATAATTTCTCCCAGAACCCTCTTGTAAATGTTCTCTGCCTTGGAATAGCAAGAAAAGATAAAATATTTTACGCAAGGGCCACTGGACCAGGAAACCCTGTAATCTATGTAGGAGCCACAACCGGAAGAGATGGAATCCATGGAGCAACGATGGCTTCTGAGGAATTCGGAAAGGATTCAGAGGAAAAAAGACCCAATGTCCAGGTTGGAGATCCTTTTAAAGAAAAAGTCCTCCTTGAGGCATGTCTTGAAGTAATGGAAAAGGAGCTAATTGTAGGAATACAGGATATGGGAGCAGCAGGAATTACTTCCTCATCGACAGAGATGGCAGGAAGGGCAAAATCAGGAATTGATATTCATCTTGAGCATGTTCCTTTAAGGGAAGAAGGAATGACACCTTACGAAATAATGCTCTCTGAATCCCAGGAAAGAATGCTTCTCATCGGAAAAAAAGAAAAAACCGATAAGATAATTGAAATATTTAAAAAATGGGATATCGATGCTATCAAAATAGGAGAAGTAACTGATACAGGTAGAGTTAGAATCTTCTTAAACGAAGAACTCCTCGCAGACCTTCCTGTAAATGCTCTAACAGAAAAGGCTCCAAGATACAGAAGGCCTTTTAAAATAGTAAAAACTTCTGAAGAACTTAATATAAAAGAACTTCCTGAATTAAATGATTTAAACGATATATATAAAAAGATAATCTCTTCGCCAAATATAGCCCATAAAGGATGGATATTCACTCAATATGACCACATGGTTCAAACAAATACTGCCCTTCTACCAGGTAGAGATGCATCTGTTTTGAGAATCAGAGTCACAAACAAAGCCCTTGCATTAACCCTTGATGGAAATCCTTTCTACTGTGCAATTGACCCAAAAAAGGGAGCGATGATAGCAGTAGCAGAAGGTTCAAGAAATTTATCGTGCGTTGGAGCTAAGCCTGTTGGAGCTACAAATTGTCTCAATTTTGGAAATCCTGAAAAAGAGGAAATAATGGGGCAATTTAAACAGGCTGTTGAGGGAATTGCAGAAGCATGCAGATTTTTATCGATTCCAATCACAGGAGGAAATGTTTCATTTTACAATGAAACAATCGGGTTTCCTGTATATCCAACGCCTGTATTGGGAATCCTTGGATTGATTCAAAATGTTAAAAACATTATGACACCCTCTTTTAAAAATAAAGGAGATCTTATAATCCTGATCGGCCCAGAAAATTATGAGCTTGGTGGCTCAGAATTTTTAAGGGTAATGAAAATTGGAAACAAAGGAGAGACTCCTTCTTTGAACCTTGTGGCTGAAAAGAAAATCCAGAAATTTCTCTTAAATTTAATAAATAAAAAGATTATTAACTCTGCCCATGATGTCTCTGAAGGAGGGTTGGTGGTATGCCTTTCTGAATCGTCGTTTTACGGAAATTCAGGTTTTGAAGTAAACTATGATGTTAAAAATGGAATAAGAAATGAAGCAATTTTATTTGGTGAAAGCCAATCAAGAGTTGTAGTTTCTCTGAACGAAACAAAACTCAATAAATTTGAATCCATGGCAAACGAGAAGAAAATACCCTATAGAATAATTGGAAGGGTTGGAGGGGATTCACTTAAATTCAGGGTTAATGGAAATGAGGTTTTAAACATTAAACTTGATGAGGCAAAATATCTATGGATGAATTCAATAACGGAAAAAATGAGGCATTTTTAAAAAAATGAAAAAATTAAAGGAAGAATGCGGTATTTTTGGAATTTACAATTCTGAAAAGGCTGCTGAATTAACCTATTATGGACTTTATGGATTACAGCACAGGGGACAGGAGAGCGCCGGAATAGTTGCTTCAAATGAAAAAAGACTCATCGCTGAAAGAGGCCTTGGATATGTATTCGAAATATTCGATACAGAAGCATTAAAGAAATTAAAGGGAAAAATTGCAATTGGACATACAAGATATTCTACCCATGGAGAATCTACTCTAAGGAATACTCAACCTTTTTTAATCGACAGTCATCGAGGCCCGATTGCGGTTGCCCATAATGGAAATCTTGTCAATGCAGTTCAGCTTCGAGGAAAGCTTGAGAAAGAAGGATCTATTTTTCAGTCCACATCTGATACAGAAATAATCCTTCATTTAATAGCGAAATCAAAAGAGGAAAAAATCGAGATTTCAATAATAGATGCTCTTATGGAACTGAAAGGAGCGTACTCCCTTCTTTTTCTTACTCTTGATAAACTTATTGCAGTAAGAGACCCAAGAGGATTCCGTCCCCTTTCCCTTGGAAAATTAAGGAACTCTTATGTCACTGCTTCTGAAACCTGTGCGTTTGACCTTATCGGAGCAAAATACATCCGCGATATCGAACCAGGTGAAATGATTATCATAGAAAAAAATCGAATTAATTCAATCCGTCCCTTCAGGGATGAGATGCCAAGATTCTGCATATTCGAATACATCTATTTTTCAAGACCTGATTCTCTTGTATTCAAAAAAAATGTTAACGAGGTAAGAAAAAGACTTGGAAGAATGCTTGCAATCGAGCAGCCTGCAGATGCTGATATTGTTGTTCCGATACCGGATTCAGGGCTCTGGGCAGCTCTTGGATACTCAGAAGAGTCAAAAATCCCCCTGGAATTTGCATTGATAAGAAATCACTATGTAGGAAGAACATTCATTCAGCCATTTCAGTCAAAAAGAACTTTTGGTGTAAGAATTAAGTTAAACCCTGTAAGAGAGCTAATCCAGGGAAAAAAGGTTGTGTTGATCGATGATTCAATAGTGAGGGGAACTACAAGCAGAAGAATAGTAAAAATGGTGAGGAATGCTGGAGCAAAAGAAATTCACTACCGGGTATCTTCTCCTCCAATTATCGGTCCCTGTTTTTATGGGATTGACACCCCAATGAAAGACGAGTTAATCGCTTCCTCTCACTCAATTGAAGAAATTGCAAAATTTTTAGGTGTTGGAACACTCGGTTATCTGAGCCTTAACGGAATGCTTGAAGCTGTAGGAGACAGAGAAAATTTCTGCACAGCCTGTTTTGATTTAAATTATCCTGTTGAGTTGCCAGAAGATAAGTTCCTTCAGATAAGGCTTTTTGAAAGGACTGAGAATTTATGAAACACCGAATTCTCTACAGGGATTCTGGTGTTGATATTGATAGAGCTGATGAAGCAAAGAGGAGAATAAAAGAGCTTCTTAAAAAATCAAAATTAGAATCACTTTTTGGAGGGATAGGTAAATTTGCGGGATTTTTTCCGCTGAATCTAAGCCAGTTTAAAGAGCCTGTTCTTGTCTCGAGCGTTGATGGGGTAGGGACTAAACTTAAAGTTGCATTCATGGCAGGAATTCACAACACGGTTGGAAAGGATCTTGTTAATCACTGCATCAACGACATTCTAACCCACGGTGCATTTCCCCTCTTTTTTATGGATTATATTTCAACTGGAAAAATGAACCCGGATGTTGTTGAAGAGATTGTGAAGGGAATTGTCGAGGCCTGCAAGGAATCTGGAGTTTATCTTATAGGTGGAGAGACTGCAGAAATGCCTGGATTTTACGAGGGAGGAGAATATGACCTTGCTGGATTTATCGTAGGAATAGCTGAGAAAAATAAAATAATCGACGGATCCAGAATAGAAGAAGGAAATATTATATTTGGGCTTCCCTCATCAGGATTGCACACAAACGGGTATTCCCTTGCAAGAAAAATATTGTTTGAGAAAAATAAATTCGATATAAATCAGGAGATAAAAGAATTGAATGGAAGTATAAAAGAAATTCTCCTTAAGGTTCATAGAAACTATTTACGTGTATTAAGATTTTCTGTGGAAAAAAATCTTCTCAGAGGACTCTCTCATATCACAGGAGGAGGATTTATAGGAAATATCCCCCGCATCCTTCCAGAAGAACACTATGCTGAGATAAACCTTAATTCATGGAAAATTCCTCCGATTTTTAAGTACCTGATAAAAGAAGCTAATTTAAATCTTGAGGAAAGCTTCAGAACCTTCAACATGGGAATAGGCATGATAGGAATCTCAAATGAAGGGGAAGCTGAGAAAATCTTTTCCCATTTTGAATCAATTAATGAAAAGTATTTTATTATTGGAAAGATAAAAAAAGGCAAAAAAGGCGTCAAATTTATCGAATGAAAAAAGGTAGAATTGCAATACTCCTTTCCGGAAGAGGTTCGAATTTTCAGGCAATCCACAACTCAATTCTCGAAGGCAAAATAAATGCAGAAATATCTATCGTTGTATCGAATAAGGAGGAAGCACCTGGGCTAAAAATTGCAAAAGAAAGAGGACTTGAGGCTATGTTTGCAGACCCGAAAAGATTCCAATCAAGAGAAGAATATGACAGATATCTTGTCGAGGAACTTGAGAAAAGAGAGACTGACCTTGTTTGCCTTGCTGGCTGGATGAGAATTTTAACACCATATTTTGTCCAGAAATTTGAAAACAGAATTATGAACATTCATCCAGCTCTTCTTCCAGCGTTTCCGGGCCTTGATGTTCAGAGAAAAGCCCTTGAACACGGAGTAAGATTTTCTGGTTGTACAGTGCATTTTGTAACAGAAGAAGTTGATGCCGGACCGATCATTCTTCAAGCAGTTGTTCCTGTGCATCAGGAAGATACTCCTGAAACACTCGCTGATAGAATTTTAAAAGAAGAGCACAGGATATATTCTGAGGCCATAAAGTTATTCTTTGAAAATCGCCTGGAAATCCAAGGCCGTCGAGTATTTATTAAATAAGAGAGAGAATTGAAGAATCCCCACCCTCTAAGCTATTGGCTTTATTGAAGATATTTCTAATCACATCTTTCCCCTATAATTAGGTCTCTCATGCCAATATAAAACATAGAGGGCGGGGCAGGATTGCGGCGAGCATTCCGTTCAAACATTCCCTTCGCTCAGAATTGTATAGTGATCAGGAAGGGTGACGGTTTTCTCCGCCACCCTTCCTGCCCACTCTCATATATATTCATTATTCAGAATTCAATGTTTCTTTGATATTAATATGCTCGTCGATATATCGCTCTGGAAATGGTTGACTCCTCGAAAAAATTTAGACATGTCCTTTTTCTTTATTTGTAAGATTTATTGAATTTATTGGATTGTTTGAATAGAATATATTTTTAAAACAATAATGACTAAATTAAAATTTTTGAAACCTGAACAGCAGTTCGAATACATAAAAAAAGGGACTGTCGAGATAATCCAGGAAGAGGATTTATTAAAAAAGCTCGAAAATTCTTATAAAAGAGGTGTTGCTCTTACCGTTAAAGCTGGGTTTGACCCTACTGCTCCAGATATTCATTTAGGTCATACAGTTCTTATAAGAAAGATGAAACATTTTCAGAACTTAGGACACAGAGTTGTTTTTCTGATTGGAGATTTTACAGGGTTAATCGGAGACCCTTCAGGTAGATCTTCTATGAGAAAACCAATGACAAGGGAGGAGATAAACAAAAATGCTGAAACTTATAAGTCTCAGATATTCAAAATCTTGGATCCTAAGAAAACAATCATTGATTTCAACTCCCGTTGGTTGGCTTCCCTTTCTTCAATAGAAATCATAAACCTTCTCTCAAAATACACTGTCGCAAGAATACTCGAGAGAGATGACTTTACTAACAGAATGAAAAACTCTCAGCCGATTGGAATCCATGAAATTCTCTACCCTGTCTTTCAGGCATACGATTCAGTAGCGTTAAGAGCAGATGTGGAATTAGGAGGTACAGATCAGAAGTTCAACCTATTAGTAGGAAGAGAAATACAGAGAGAATATAATCAGGAGCCCCAGGTTATCATTACAATGCCCCTTCTTGAAGGCCTTGATGGAATCGAAAAGATGTCAAAGACTGCAGGAAATTATGTGGGAATTAATGAACCTCCTTCAGAAATCTTCGGGAAAATAATGTCAATTAATGATTCTTTAATGTTTCGATACTATGAGTTATTGACTGATATAACAGAGAATGAAATCAACAGAATGAAAAATGATGTATCAAATAACTACAAAAATCCGATGGACTTTAAACTTGATTTAGCATATCTCATTGTAAAAGATTTTCATGGAGAGGCTAAAGCCAGAAAAGCAAGCGAGGAATTCATAAAAATCTTCTCCAAAAAAGAAGTGCCTGAAGAGATTGAAGAAATCCATTCTCCATCCATCGAGGTCAATTTGATAAATTTTCTTATCGAAAAAAAGATTTTTTCATCAAAAGGAGAAGCTAAAAGAGCAATTAAAGGAGGCGGAGTTTACATTGATAGCGAAAGAGTTAACGATATAGAGAAGAAAATTAATTTCAAAGAAAAGTCTACCTTCATTCTCAAAATTGGCAAACGCAGGTTTTTTAAACTCAAATATAATTAAATTAAATCTGGTTAAACTTTAAATAAGAAGCCAACCATTCTTTATTCTATTTTTTTTAGCTCCATTATTCCATATCCGCCTCTTCCTTTTTTACTATAAAGCTCCATTCTAAGAGACTCTCGAATAATATCCATATTCTTTTCATCCCACTCTACTTCCCTTATGTAAGAAGTTATGTGATAACCGGACCATATCTCAACATTTGGAAATGCTTCTCCCCTAATTTTAAAAATTCCATTTTCTTTTTCTTTTAAATAATATCTCACAGAAAAAGGTTTTTCCTGATGGAATACAACAAAATCTCTTATAACCTGTTCAAGCATTCTTCCGATTTTATTAAAGTCATATGTGAAGTCCAGCCCATTATCAAGCCACTCTTCAGGTAAATTTTTCAAATCTTCAATATTTCCATTCGGAGTGAATGGCCTTGAAAAAAATTTCAAAGCTTCTGTCAATGCTCCGTATGCAGCAAGGGGAAT
Source organism: Acidobacteriota bacterium (assembly GCA_040756905.1). Taxonomy (NCBI): domain Bacteria; kingdom Pseudomonadati; phylum Acidobacteriota; species Acidobacteriota bacterium. The sequence continues at coordinate 21,763 of JBFLYD010000046.1, read as the reverse complement.
TTCGTCTTTAGCTGTCCAGAGATATTGAGGGTTTATTCTGGTTCTCACTGAATCAGGAATAACAAGACCATTTTCATCCATTAAAAAAGAAAAATTATCAGGATCATCTACATCAAACCCAAATGGAAGCGCCTTCCTTTTCTCAGGTTTTATAACTCTACTAAATTCAGGATATTCATCCACCCAGTTAATTAAAATTTTTCTTCCCGTGTATAATGACTCCTCAAGGCTATGAGAAGCTATCCTTATATGGATTTCATGTCCCATAAAATCAATAGTTCTGAAAAGATATCCGGGAAAGCCTATATCCACATATCTAAACTCCGTGGTTCCATCTGAATTTTTTCTTGTTTTTAAAATCAATGATGCAAAATTCTCATAATAAACCCTGAAAGGTATTATAAAAAGTATTCTCCCATAAGCTTTTCCCTTCATTATATACCAGAGGATATAGGTAGATTCATTTGTTAATCTGGCTTCACCAAAGTTTCGATTTTTATTCTTCTCTGTAGTAAATTCATCTTTTTTCCAGGAAATATAGCTCATACATGAATATTTATTAGTAAAAACATTTACCATATCAGTGGATAAAAGATAATTAATTGAAATCACTGACAATATTGATGTTAGAAAAAAAATTTTTAAAATTAGTTTATTTCTCACTTATAAATTTTTTAAATAAATTCTTAAAATCTTCTAATTGTAATCTTGAACTCTCAAAAAATTTTTTTGCATTCCTCTGTCTAATTGCTTCATATAAAATTATTCCTGCTGAAACTGAAACATTCAAACTCCTTACCATTCCCAGCATCGGAATTTTTATTTTATAATCTGAAAATTTTAATGCCTCTTCAGATACACCTTCTCTCTCATTTCCAAAAATTATACAAACTTTATCCGAATAATCTACATCCCAGAATGGGATTGAATCTTTACAAAGACAAGTTGAAATAATTTTATAGCCATTTTCTCTGGCAAATGAATAAAATTCTGAAAAATTTTTAAAATAATTTATTTGAAGCCATTTCTCAGCGCCAGTTGAAATTGCTTCAGTTATTGAAAATTCCTCATTTTCGCTAAGAACTACATCCACATTCAGCACCCCTGCTGCATCGCATGTTCTCAATAAGGCACTGGCATTATGAACATTTTTAATATTTTCAAGAACAACTCTTAAATCCAGTTGTCTTAAAGAGAGAACTTCTTTTATCTTCTCAATTCTTTCCTTTGTAGGCACAAAAAAAATATACCAGAACTATTTTATTGATTCAATAATTAGAGGTCAACCCTCTTAACTTTGCTGCTCATTCTTTTAAATTTTCTAATAAAAAATCTGTAATCAATGTAAAAAGATGCCTTGTTGCATTATCGCCGTATATTCCATGATTTCTTCCAGGATAAATCATAACCATAAACTGTTTATTCTTGCTGATAAGGCTATTAGCCATCTGAACTGAATTCTGAAAATGCACATTATCATCGAGCGTTCCATGAATTATTAGCAACTTTCCCTTTAGCTTATCAGCATGATTTATCGGAGCACTTTTTTCATAACCTTCAGGGTTATTTTTTGGCTGCCCCATGTATCTTTCAGTGTAAATAGTATCGTAATTTTTCCAGTGAGTAACTGGAGCAACTGAAACTCCCACCTGAAAATAATCAGGTGCTGTAAGCATTGCCATCAGAGTTGAATATCCTCCGTAACTCCACCCCCATATCCCGATTCGTTTTTTATCAACATAGGGAAGTTTTGATAAATACTTAACCCCACTCACATAATCGACAATTTCCCAGTAGCCAAGATTTCGATACATCCTGGAGGCTCCTTCTTTGCCAAAGTGAGCTGAACCTCTATTATCCATTGAAAAAACAATGATTCCATTCTGGGCTAGGTATTGATACCACATGCCTCTCGTTCCTCCCCATCTATTTATTACAGATTGACTCAAAGGGCCTCCATAAATTGAAAAAATTACAGGGTACTTTTTCTTAGGGTCAAAGTCTGATGGTTTTAATATCATCGCTGGCAATTTTAATCCATCTTCAGTCGGTATGTATAAGAATTCCCACCGATTTAATCTGTATTCTTCCAATTCTTTAACTCTATTTTCATCGATTGTCCTGATAAAACTTCCATCAGCATTATATAGATCCATCCTCGGAGGAGTTGATATAGTGTCATATGTGTCAACAAAATAATTAGCAGCTGGTGATACTTTTACAGAGTGGGAACCCATCCCACTTGTTAATTTCTCCAAATTATCTCCATTAAATCTCACTTTGTAAAAATGCCGCTCTAAACTTGATTCTTTGTTGGAGATAAAATATATCCACTCATTTTCTTCGTCTACATGCAAAATATTTCCTATTGACCATTTCCCTTTAGTAATTTTTTGAATCAGCTTCCCCTCTAAATTATAAAGATATAGATGATTCCAGCCATCAGCATCAGAAGTCCATAGTAAATACGGTTTAGTCTTGAAAAAATATGCACTCCCTTTTACATCAACCCATGTGTCCTGCCTTTCCTGAAGAATCTCCTTGCATTCGCCATTGTTTGAGTCTGCAAGTAATAAATCTAGTTTATTCTGATCTCTATTCAATATCTGAAGGCTTATTTTTTTACTGTCAGGAAGCCAATTGGCTCTTGCTATGTAAATCTCTTCATTATATTCAGGGTTCATCCATATAGTTTTCTGAGTATCCAATGAAACAATACCAACTTTCACAAGGGGGTTTGTCATGCCTGCTTTTGGATATATCACAGGGACTTCTCTTGCAGCAAAAGGCATATGGTCTATCATTGTCATCTTAAAAACTGGAGATTCATCAAAATGATAAAAAGCAATCTTTTTACTATCTGGTGACCACCAGAATCCCTTGGAACTTCTGCCGAAAAGCTCTTCAAAATAAACCCAGGTTAAATATCCATTGAGAATATCATCACTTCCATCAGAGGTGAGCTGAATTTCAAGTCCAGTTGAAACTTCAATTGCATAAAGATTATTTTTTCTTGTGTATGCGATGTATTTTCCATCTGAAGAGAATTCAGGGTTTTGTTCTTCATCAATACTTGCTGTGAGTTTTTTTAATTCCTTTGTTCCAAATATGTAATAAAATAAATCTCCTGCGTGGGAGAAAAGAAGGTGTTCTTCATCTGGAGAAAAAGTATATCGCAGAAAACTGAATCTTTTTTTCTTTTCCTCCTCATTCCTTGCAATTTTTTCCCATGCTTTTTGAACCTCCTCAAAATCTAAAAAAACTTTCTTCTCTCCTTTTTCAGCATCATATTTCCAGAGTAATGATTTCTTAGTTTTCTCATCAGTAGTAACAAAAAAAAGATTTTTTCCATCCTTTGCCCATTCGATCCGGGTAGGTAAACTGCCACTGAAGCCTGCTTGATCTGGGTCGAAAAGCCTCGATATAGTCAATTTTTTAAATTTTTTTGCATAAAGCTCACTCAAGTCAGAGAAAAAGATACATAAAAAAATTAAAATAAAAACAAATAAAATGTTATTTTTTTTGAAAGCCTTCATTTTTAACCCCTCTCTTAAATATATTTAAACTCACCCAAATTTTTAAACTTCTGAGAAAAATTTCCCTTTTACCCACTCTTGATTAATTAAAAAATATATTAAACTAATTTTTTTTATTCTTCAACTTTTATGCATACAAAGTTTTATGTAAAATTTAAGAGTTGCACATGGATAAATATTTAGAGTGAAAGAATTAGAAAAACTCCATTGAAAGATAAAGCATTAAAATATAATATTTAAGAATAAATCACCTGATGGGAGGCAGATATGAATGAAAGGATAAAAATTGGTATCTTTTCTCCAAACGACCCGAGGCCATGGGTAAGAAAAGAAAATATCGATTTAATGATAAAGCACGAATCCCTGCTCATAAACGCACTAAGAAATGAAGGAATAGAAGTTCTAAGGGGAGGAGAAGGTTATCCAGAACAGGATCAGATAGCCTGGAATACAAAACTTGTAAGAGAACATGCAAAAAAACTGGCTAATTTTAAACCAGATGCTTTAATTATAAATGAGGGCTCCTGGACGTTTCCTTATGACTCAAGGGACGCTATTCAGACATTTATGAATCAAATTAAAGGCGATGATAAAGGAATAGCCAGGGTAATAATTTTTTCTTACAAAGACACTAAGGTTCCCGGTATGGTTGCTGGAATGGCAGTTGGAGGAGCTTTGAAGAGAATCGGAATCAGTTATCAACTTGTATATGGAAAAATAGATAAAGAAAAGAAAGCTTTAAATGATCTAATTGACATAATCAAATTTTATAAAAAAAGAGCCGATTCTTCCAGAACTGTTATCAAAGCTATAGAAATGTTAAAGCGACAGAAATATCTGGCTCTCGGGGGGATGAGCCTTAAAATGTGTACAACCACTGCAGATGTTGATCAGTGGGCAAAGGCTTTCGGGATATCCTATGAATCACTTGACCAGTCTGAGCTGAAAAGAAGAGCTCTCATGATGGTAAAATGGGAAGGAATTCCTGGGGAGAGCAGACCAGAAAAAATAAAAGATTTGAGATTAAAAAAAGCCTTTGATTTCCTTTTTAAAAGAAAAACAGGAAACTTTGATTTTTCAAGAGATAAACTAAAAAATGAAAATAAATTTTTATACCAGCTATCCTATTACTATTCTGCCCTTGATGTGATAAATGAATACAATGTCACATTCCTGGGCATAAAATGTCAGGATGAGCTGAGTGCTTTCGACTGCACACAATGTATAACAACAGCATTCTTATCAAATGATGTTGGTCCTAACGGAAAAAAGAAAAAAATATTTCCGACTGCATGTGAGAATGATATGGATTCTGCTTTAACACAGTTAATTCTATATCTCTTAAACGGTGGGAAACCAGCTGGATTTGGAGATTTCAGGGATTTAGAAAATGGAATTCTCGCAATTGTCAACTGCGGACAGCATCCTCCATATTTTTTTGGAAAACTTGAGGAAAATCCAATAAAGAAATTAAAAAACATAGAATACATGGGTCAGGAAATATTCTACGATGCAGGAGGTTCATCTGTAAGGGGAAGAACCCCTGGTGGTATAACTATGACAGTCGCAAGGCTCGGAAGGGAAAACCTTAGGTATCAGCTTGTCGCAGCTCCAATTAAAACCTTAGATGTAAAGAAGGAAGACCATGAAAAATATAATTTCTCGTGGCCTATAATACTCGGAAAGATTCCAATCCAGGATGAACTTATGGTAAATGTCTGGCCATGCAACCATTTAGGTTTTTCATTTGGAGATTATACTCCCCATCTTGTTGAATTTGCGGAAAGAGTTGGAATCGGCTACCGAGTGTTTAGTTCTACAGGCCGCGAGTACTCCCGGCCTTCTTAATAATCATAAAACCATACTTTCATCGTCTCTCCTTGAAATGGATGTATTAAAGTATTTTTATTTTAATAATAAATTAAGATCTCTTTAGAACCAGCAGGAAAATGGACCTCTGTTTTCTTGAATTCTTTTAATTCTTTTCCATCGATGAAGACTTTCTTTATCTCAAAATCTTTAAATGGAATGATTAATTTATAACCGGAAGGAGGTTGGGCATTCCCTTCTATTTTTAAGATAAGCTTTCTCTCCTCATCTTTCCTTCCTAGATAGTATGAAAGATTTCCAAAATATGAAGGAAGGTTTTCTATATTAATCTTATTTCCATTTTGAAACCATTCTTCTTTAATCCCTGAGCACAATATTAATTTTTCCTCATCTTCTCTTAAAAACAGGGCTCTTACTAAGTTCACATAATCAGCAGCTACCCAGCAATGGGGCATGTCTCCTGATTGAAAATAAAGAGTCTTAGGGTCAATTTGCTCTGCCCATGAATAATTCTCAGGGAAGGTTTGATGGTTTAAATGCCAATCAATTATCTGATGGACTTTATCGTTCATTCCTAAAATCAGGAAACAATAACCGAGTTCAAATCCATAGGGCCAAAATCTATTCTGATGGAGATATGCTCCACCATAAGGAGCAATCCATTTTTCATGATACCTCTCAAAAGATTTTCTAACTTTTTCATCTTCAGGACTCAACCCTCCTCCTGGCCATAACCCTGGAGATGTCCCTCGAGCCATTGAAGAACCCTCAAGGTCATCAGGCCCATTGGGAATCCAGTCGATTTCTTTTTCTCTCATTATTTTTTCATATGAAGCTTTAACAGACATCTTTAAATTTTCAGCCTCATGTTTCATCCATTTACTTTCCTCTTTTTTTCCAATCTCCTTTGCAAGGTATGCTCCATCGTACAATCCTCTTATTGCCCAGAAATCATCCCAGTAATGATGCCAGGTTCCAGGACCTAAATCTTCTGCAGACACAGAAGGAGGAAGAATCCCGTAGAAAAAAGTTTCCCTCAATTTTTCATCGAGATTTTTCTCTCTTATTTTTCCTAAAAACTGACATCCTTTTAAAACATTCTGAAAATAATTTTTTAAATAATCTTTATTTTTTGTGAATCTATAATATTCAGCCAGGGAAAATATAGCCTGACCCTGAGCATCCCATTCATGAGGTCCAACTGATTTAAGGTTTATATCAAAAATTGATGGAAACTCTCCGTCTTCCTTCTGGGATTTCATATAATATGGAAGGGATTTTTCAACAACATCTGAAAATCCGGCTCTAAGTAAAGCAGCTGTAATATATGCTGAATCTCTTGCCCAGAAAAGATTGTAAGCAAGGGGACCGGGGTGTGGCATATTGTTATCCATGCTGATTAGTATATACGCTAAAGAAGCATAAAAAGCATCGATGACTCTTTTGTCAGCGATTTCAATCTTTGCTTTCTTCAGCCTGTTTTCCCAGCTTGAACTAAGATTTTGCAATATCTTTTCAAAATCAATTTCTTTTAAAGATAAAAAATCTTCCTTAGAAAACCTGTGAGGGTCAAAAAACCCTATTACATTAATTTTAGCTATAATTTTTGGAGGTATACTCAAATTATACAACAAAAAACCATTCGCCATTCCTGTTTCATCTTCGATTTTTGATTCTAACTTTTCCTGGTAATTTCCATCTAATATAAATTTTGATATATCATTTTCCTTTCTTATGGAAGATGCATAAAACCCTGATATCATAACATCTGAGCTAATGCTTAAATTATCGTTTATTATTATCGAATTGGACTCCTTATCCCATTCCAATTTATGAACTTTTCCTACATTTCCATTTACAAGATATGGCCTAATGCTGACAAAAATTTTTATTTTTTTTGTTTTATTTGTAGGATTCTCAATTAAAATTTGATAAATTCCAGACTCTTTTTTGAACATTAAATCTTTATCAATGTCTGCTGAAAAAAATGAAGTTTTGAGGCTAATTTCATTTAGTTTAAAACTATATTCAGAAATAGGTATGTATCCTCCATATAAATTTGATTTTATTTTATCAAACGGCATCTTTTCAGGAGCTACCACTTTATTATTCTCTCCATCCATTACCCAGCAATTCAAAGTAAAAGGCCAGGTTGTTGCACCAACAGACCCATCATGGCTTCTGAGAAACTCTTCGAGGGTATTTTCAGTTCCAACCATTGTCCAGGCAATTCCTTTTCCCTGAACCCAGTAGGGCCAGAATAAATCCGGATATTTCTTCGACTTTTCGATAACATACTCTCGTGGGTCTAAAAGCAACTCTCTTTCAATCGATAAACCTGCAGGAAGTTTAGAAATACCTCCACCACCTCCCCAATCGTTAATTCTCAAAACAATAAGGTTAGAGGCACCAAATTTTACATACTCAGTAATGTCTGTGGATGAGCTTCTGTTATGGAAACTCTCAACTTCTTCTTTACTGCCAAATGCAGCAACCTTTTTACTGTTAATAAAAAGTTCATATTCGTCATCAACTCCACCAAACCCGATATAAACACGATTTCCCTTCCATCCTTCAGGAATTATGACTGACTTTCTGTACCATCCAGTTCCATCATATTCTTCAAATCCCTGGTTTTCCCATATCTTTCCTGCTTCTAAAATTTTCCACTCTGAATCATCAAAGTTTAACTTGAACCATCCATTTTTGATTCCGAGCTCATCCGGGTCTATCTGAAATTTCCATTCTTTAGAAATATCAATGAATTTAACTTCTTCCGAATATGTTAAAAATGAACTGGCTTGTATAAAGAAAGATAAAAAAGAAATGACAACAAAAAATAATTTTACTCTTCTAAACACATAATTCATTTTTCCTCCCTTTTGATTTCATTAACTCAATCGCCCCATTTTATCCGTTTAAAAAACAATTCGAGAGTGATTATATCAAACATTAAAACTTGATAGAAGAATTTTTTACTCCATTTTGATCACACTTCTCTAAAATTCCTTTTGCCTATCTTGGAGTTTTCCTTCTTTTTTTCTTAGACTCTGTCCCCTTTTCAAAGATCAATCCATCTTCTGGGGACCATCCCGATGTGCCATCGTCATAGTAAATTTTGCACCATGTCCAGCATCTTCCGAAACAGGATGCGCTTATGGGTCCATCAATTATCCTTCCTCCCATAGATTCTGAGGATTGAGTAACCATAAATGAGGATGAGAAAAAAGGAAAAATATGCTATAGCTATTTATATGAAATTACATTCCATTATTAAGTAAATTATTATGAGAGGAGAAAATGAAAAAATTTTTTTACGGAAAAATTACAAGGAGAGATTTTTTTGTAATGGGAGGAATAGGGTTAATATCTTTTAAATCCTCAATAAACTCTTCTTTTTTCAGAACCAAAAAAGAGGAAAAGTTTCCTTCAGATAAAAAATCAAAACAAGAAAAAACCCCAGTTTCTTTAGTTAAAACTGATGATCGAAGAACAGGTGTGAGAAAATCGATTGAATTTTTAAACATAAACCCATTCAAGGATAAGAATGTCCTTGTAAAACCTAATTTCAACACCTCTCATCCAACGCCTGGTTCAACCCACAATGATACATTAAGAGAAATTATCATAAAGGTAAAAGAAATGGGCGGAAAAAAGATATCAATCGGAGATAGAAGCGGTCCTGAAACAACAAGTTTAGTATTGCAGAGAAAAAATATTTATGAACTGGCAAAGGAATTAGATACAGAAATGATAAATTTTGATGAACTCGGCGAAGATGGATATGTGAAAATAGTTCCTCCAGGTTCCCACTGGAAAGATGGGTTTTTAGTTGCAAAGCCAATCATCGAATCTGAATGTATAATCTCCACATGCTGCCTTAAAACCCATCAATATGGAGGAATATTCACAATGTCCCTAAAAAATTCAGTTGGAATTGTTTCACGAAAAGGACACCCTTTTATGAGAGAGCTCCATGGATCGCCTGACATGAGAAAAATGATTGCAGAAATAAACTACGCTTATAAACCTTCACTCATTGTGTTAGATGGAATTGAAGCCTTTGTGGATGGAGGTCCCATGACAGGAGAAAGAAAAAATGCAAATGTCTTCCTTGCAGGAATAGATAGAATTGCAATAGATGCAGTAGGTCTTGCCATATTGAAAGAGCTGGGGAGCAACAGAGACATTATGGAAAGAAAAATTTTCGAGCAGGAGCAGATTTCAAGGGCAGTTGAGCTCGAACTTGGAATAAAATCTCCTGAACAAATAAAAATCATTACCGAAGACAAAAAAAGTTCAGAATATTCTAAAAAGCTAAAAGAAATCCTTTACACCTGAAGCGCTCTCCGTTCGCTCCTTACCCCTAACTATTAATTTTGAGAGATTGTAACTCATAGGTCTTAAAAATCTTTAGAAATGAGCGGCACATCCGAATTTATCAAGATTGTATTCCATGAACTTGGAGATTTCTTTAAAGAATAAAATAGTGAGCAGGAAGGGTGGCGGAGAAAACCGTCACGAATGCGTAGCGGGCATGGTTTTCCCGAGCTTAAAGGCTCGGGAAAGAGCGAAGCATGAGTGCCGAGCTGGAGTTTTCCAAGTGTGCTGTCCCATAAATCTTTTCCCAGAGAAAGGAGTTCTTTGACAGCACACTGAAGGGGTATGGGGAAGGTATCTTCCCCATGTCTGGGGGGTGCTCAGCGAAGCGTCTAAGGGGGGCTTGCCCCCATAGGGAAAGTGTTGTGACACAAATAAATAACAAAGACAATTTTGAGTGTCACAACACTTTGATGGGGAAAATACAGCGTGTTTTCGTAGTCACTCTTCCTGCTCACGTTCTAATTAATCTAATTAATTCGGATGTGTCCCTAATTTTCTAATTTTTAGAAATACTTTGAGCATATTCCTGCAAGAAAATTTCTAACATTTTTTCCGAGTGCTCTTGTTGTGTAACCTCCCTCCTGAACGATTAAAATAGGAATTGAAAATGTTGACAATGCCTTCCCTATCTCCCTGAAACCCTCTGATGTAATCATCCAGCTTCCTGTGGGGTCATCCTTAGAAATATCAAATCCCGTTGATACCACAAGAAACTTTGGGCTAAATCTCCTAATTGTTCTCAATGCTTTTTTTAATATCTTTAAATATTTCTCATCCTTTACCTTCTCATCAAGAGGAAAATTATAGTTATATCCATATCCCCTTCCCCTCCCTTTCTCCTCAGAAAAGCCACTGAAATAAGGGTATTCTGTGTATGGGGTTCCATGGATAGAGACAAAAAGCACTTTTTTAGAATTATAAAAAATATTCTGGGTTCCATTCCCATGATGAAAATCTATATCCAGTATTGCTACTTTTCCTTTCTTTGAGAGATAATTTGCAGCTATTGCACTGTTGTTAAAGTAACAGAAACCTCCATATGAATCCTTCTCTGCATGGTGACCAGGAGGCCGGCAGATTGAATAAACAATGTGTTCTCCCTTTTTCATAATCAACTCTGCTCCAGTAAGAGCACAGTTAACTGCATCTCTTGCTGCGGGGTACACATTCCCTGTAAGGGGGGTGAATGTGTCAATGCAGTAATATCCAGCCCTGATCCCCCTATCCCTCGGTTTTCTATCAGGATATCTGATCGGAAAAACATATGGGTATATAACCTCATTTTCTTTCAGACTCTTACATACATTTTTTATATAATTTACATAATATTTAGCATGAACTTCTTTTATATAATTTTCGCTGAAAACCCTTGGTGACTTAAATTCAATGAATGGCAGGTCTTCTATCGCTTTTAAAATAGTTTGGACTCTTACAGGCCTTTCAACATATCCTATCTCTTTTATGTGATGGATCTTATGCTTTTCATTATAAACAACTTTTAGAGGATTAAACAAACTTTTCTTCACGGAAGGGAAAATTTTTTCGACTTTTTTTATGTACTTAAATGGTCTTGTAGATATATTTTCTTTTTTAATTGATTTAATCATTTTCTTTAAATATCTATCAGTGGGAGATACTCCATATCTCTCCACCAATATTTTTTTTACTATTTTTTTGCAATCAGATGCTTTTAATGGTCTATTTCTACCAAGATGGTCATAAAGAAGAAAGGGAGGAACCCACTTTCCAAAAGGAGGTATATCATAAAGAATTCCCTGAATCGGCCTCACATCATATGACTCATAAAATTTCATCCTGATCTTGTTCTGTTTTAGTTCCTCTTTCTGTCTAACCAGCTTTGACACATCAGGCCTTGCCTCAAGAAATAGGCCCTTTGACCCATGGTAGAAAAGGGTTTCTCTTAATGATTCATACAGTGCTCCTCCAAGCCCCCTTCCTCTTATGTCCCTCCTTGTCACTATGAATTCAAGATAGCTTAGCTGGACATCCCAGAAATGATTGTAAAGGGCAAATCCTACAACTCCATCCTTCAGACTCTCAGCTATTATCATACCAACCTTATAACCAAGCTCAGCCTGCTGTTTTATTTTCTGAGGTATCTTTTCAGCATAATCCTCATAATAATTGTAATATTTTTTGAATATATCCAGAGATGCATTGAGCTTTTCCCTCTGATACTCTGAATCAGGGTCAAAAATCTGATAAAACCTTATCATCTATTCAATCTCCTCATCTAAAAAATAATTATACAATTTTTTTTGTCTTCCAGTAATAATATGCAGGGATGCCCAAAAACATGATGAAAATTCCAATCAAAGAATCTCTTGGATTTGATGCTATTGTGTTTAAAACAAGGGCAGCAGAAAATAAAATAAACACTACAGGAGTATAAGGATATCCCCATGTTTTATATTCTCTTTTTAAATCAGGCCTCTTTCTTCTTAATAAAATCACACCAAAACTTGACATCCCATAGAATAAAAATGATGTAAATATCACATATGTAAGCAACTGTTCATAGCTTCCTGAAAGAACAAGCACTGAAGACCATAAACCCTGGATTAAGATAGAATTTACGGGTGTATGATATCTCTTATTTATCTTCGATAAAAAACTGAAAAAAAGCTGATCTTCAGCCATAGCATAGTAAACTCTCGGACCAGCCAGTATCATTCCATTGTTAGCGCCAAAAGTGGCTACAATAACCATTATTGATATTAGAGCACCACCGTAAGATCCGATTATTTTTTCGGCAACATCAGCAGCTACCCTCTCAGAATTTGCAATTTCTTGAATCGATAAAACCTTTATATATGCTATATTTGCTAATAAATAAATGCCCGTTATTATCATGATTGAAACTATAAGAGAAACAGGGATATTCCTTGAAGGATTCTTTACCTCGCCTGCTATATAATTTATATGAATCCATCCATCATAAGTAAATAAAATATAGACCATTGAAAGCCCAAAGGCTGCAAGAAATGGGAATGTATTATTTTCAGGAAAAAGTGGAAAGAAATTTGAATAAGTCGCTCCTAATTGCTTTGAAAAAGTAAGAAAAATCAATACAATGATTGCAGAGATTTTTAAAACACTAAAAAAATTTTGAATCTTTGCCCCTAATTTTACTCCAAAGCAATTCACAATCGAAAGAAACACAATCGATATTATCGCTATCCCGACGATAGAATATCTTGATAGCTCTACGAAATGTCCCAAATAAGTGGCAAAAACTACCGCAACTGCTGCAATTGAAGCTGTTTGGATTACGGTAAACAATGTCCAACCATACAAAAACCCCCAGAATTTTCCATAAGCTTCCTTAAGATACACAAACATCCCTCCAGCTCTCGGGTACAATACTCCGAGTTCTGCCAGAGAGAGCCCTCCAAATAGAGTTATTATCCCTCCTAACATCCATCCTATAATCGTTGGTATTGAATATTTTATATGTCCTGCCACCACTGTAGGAACGAGAAAAATCCCAGATGCGATAGTTGTTCCAATTATTATCATCGATGAATCAAATAGATTGAGAACCCTTTTTAATTCTACTTTTCCTGAATCCTGTTGAATTGACATTATTTTGCCTATTAAATATACTCAAAAAATGAAAATTGCGAAAGGCTTTATTACCTGGAGAAATAAATGAATAGAGAGGTACTTTTCAGCCAGATGAAAAATGCTATCATTGTGGGAGATAAAGAAAAAGCCTTGGAACTTGCAGAATTATCTTTAAAAATTGGGATTGACCCTTCCGAATCGATTGATGATGGGTATGTACCAGGAATTCAAGAGGTTGGAAACCTCTGGGAAAAGGGAGAATATTTTCTTCCGGAGCTTATTCTTGGCGCTGAGGCAATGAAAGCTGCCCTTGATATATTCAACCCGATTCTCTCCAAAAGAAAGGAAAAAATCCATTCCTTAGGAAAGGTTATAATCGGGACTGTTGAGGGAGACATTCATGATATTGGGAAAACTCTTGTTGCCTCAATGTTCACTGCAAATGGGTTCGATGTGATTGATCTTGGAGCAGATGTAAAGTTAAACCTTTTTGTTGAAAAAGCTGAAGAAGAAAAGGCAGATATGATATGCATGTCAGCACTGCTCACAACAACAATGATTGGACAGAGAAAAGTTATTGAGATTCTCAAACAAAAAGGATTAAGGGAAAAATATAAAGTTATGGTCGGAGGAGCCCCTGTCACAAAAGAATGGGCCCTTTCAATTGGTGCTGATGGAACTGCTGACAATGCTGCCCTTGCAGTAAAAATTGCTAAATCATTCTTTGAGTAAAATTTGCAAGCATGTAAAGTCTTTTGGTGGTTAATAATTTGAGCAGGAAAAGTTATATTAAATTCTCATGTTACAAAACCTTACTCGCTTACTAAAATTTAGACCGCTGGAGGTATGGAAATAATTATAAGAGAAGTTAAATTTCCTCTTCCTGAATTAGACACAAGAAGATTAATCCGACTCATCGGATATAAAAAAAAGATAACAGAAAAAACAGATTCTATAATTTCTATGGTTGAAGAGTGCAAAAAAAATTCGATGAAATATATTGAACCAAAATATGTCTGCAAGATCTTTGAAAATAATGAAATACCAGAGCATTCTGTGTTTAACAGGGCTGAGAAAATAGCTCTCTGTATATGCACGATTGGTAATAAACTTGAAGATTTAGCGAAAAAGCTAATGAGAGAAAACAATCTTTTGGAAGGTTTAATTTATGATGTAATCGGGTCAGAAATGGCAGAAAGCGTAGCTGTTCAAGCAAATCAGAGAATATGCAGTGAAGCAAAAAAACTAAAACTTTTCCCATCGAAAAGATTCAGCCCTGGATATGGAAAATGGACTCTCGATTATCAGAGGTACATATTCGAACTTCTTCCAGCCGAATCAATCGAAGTAACCCTCACCTCTCATTTTATGATGGTTCCTCGAAAATCCGTATCCTTTGCGATTAACTTATTCGATAACCCGACTAAAATAAAAGGTTCTTCTGGCTGTAAAGCCTGTCCGATAAAGAATTGTAATTTCAGAAAGAATTAACGATTACTGTAAGGAGAAAATGTATGAACAATACATTAAGGCCAAAAGTTAAATTTCTTGAAAAGAATCTTATCGAAGATATTATCCAGGAGGCATTTGAAGTCCTTGAAAAAATAGGTGTAGAAGTGGAAAACAGGGAAGCAATAAAATTACTTTCAGATTCAGGAGCAAACATTAACATATCAAAAAATAGAGTTCACATCCCTCAGCACCTTGTGGAAAAAAGTCTGAAATCAGTGCCTTCATTGATTGAAATTTACAATTCTACCGGAGAAAAATCATTCAAGCTTGAAGGAGATAATGTCTATTTTGACCCAGGCTCTGCAGCAATCAAAATTCTTGACTTTAAAACCCAAAGATTCAGAAAACCTTTAACTGAAGATTACATAAACTTTTGCAAAGTAACTGAAGAAATGGAAAACATAAAACTTCAGAGCACAGCAATTGTTCCTTCAGACGTACCAGAAGAAATTGCTGATAGATACAGATTATTATTATCTTTAATTTACTGTTCAAAGCCAGTTGTCACAGGAACATTCACTGTAGAAAGTTTTAAATTTATGAAAGATATGCTTGTAGCAGTAAGGGGAAATAAAAAAAATTTAGAACAAAAACCCCTTGCGATTTTTGATGCATGTCCCTCTCCTCCTCTAAAGTGGAGCAACCTTACATGTCAAAGTTTTATTGAATGTGCAAAATCTGGCATTCCTGTCGAACTCGTTTCCATGCCTCTTGCTGGAGCAACATCTCCTATAACTCTTGCAGGAACCCTTGTCCAGCATACCGCAGAAAATCTAAGCGGAATCGTGATTTCTCAACTTGCAAGAAAAGGAGCTCCTATAATATATGGAGGTTCGCCTTCGATATTTGATATGAAAAATGGAACCACACCAATGGGTGCAATTGAAACAATGATGATAGATTGCGCATATGCAGAAATAGGGAAATATCTACGACTTCCCACTCATAGTTATATGGGATTGAGTGATTCTAAATCGCTTGATTCTCAATCTGGAATTGAATCCGGAGTTGGGATAATCCTTTCCGCTTTAGCCGGAATAAACGTAGTCTCTGGAGCTGGGATGTTAAGCTTCGAAAGCTGCCAAAGCATAGAAAAATTGATCATAGATAATGAAATATGTGGAATTGCTTTAAGGTTAATTAGAGGGATTGAGAAAAAAGAAAGACCCTTCGCTTATAATCTCTTATCAAGGTTTGAAGAAAAGAAACATTTTCTTACAATGCCTGAAACTTTAAGAGAGTATAAAAATGAATTTCTATTTTTAAGTAATATAATAGATAGGGGAACTTATGAAGAATGGGTTAGAAATGGAGCTAAAACTTCTCCTCAAAAAGCCCTTGAAAAAGCAAATGAAATATTGAGTAAAAAAGATTTCTATCGCCTTGATGAATTCACGAGAAGAGAACTTACCAAAATAATAGAAACTAAGAATTTTAAAATATCCCAGTGTCAGCCTTGAAACCAATGCTTTCTTGGGTCAAGACTAATTTCAGTCTTGACACCGTAATTAATACAAACGTATTTAATTCTGATGCATTCCTGTCCCCTCACCCCTCCCTCTCCCCTGAGGGGAGAAGATTAAAGCCTGCCCTGTACTTGATACGGGGGTGAGGGGCAAAAATAGTGTGCTGTCCCATAAATATCTTTATAAACAAACAATTTCTCATAAAGCCCACTGAAGGGGTATGGGGAAGGAACTTTCCCATGTCTGGGGGGTGCTCAGCGAAGCGTCTAAGGAAATCTTTCTCCCATAGGGAAAGTGTCGTGTCACAAAGGAATAACAAAAGATATTTAAGTAACACGACAATAGAATGTAACAAATATTAGTGTGTTCGTATTAGCAAATTATATTTTTTTACTCCTTCTTTTTCTCACTCATCTCAAGAAGAATAAGGGCAATAGCAAATCCAATACAAGCTATGACAAATCTCCAGATTGTTAATGGAGGCTGTCCGAGGAAAGTTTCAATTCCAGCAAATCTCATCACAATGCCAAGAATAAACGCAAGAGCTGCTGCAACCAATAAAATAATAGAAACTAATTTCATTTTTTTCTCTCCTTATTAAGATGATTAAATTTTAATTTTGTAATCTATTTGTGTCAACAAAAAATTGAGGGGTACATTTTTATGGAGAGGAAACCTGTCTTCTGAGAGAAGGGGATGAATGTCTTTTTAATAAAAATTAACGAAAAAGCTTTAATATATAGTTATTCAATACACTGCTATTCGCCGGAGTCCATTTAAAAACCTCTTCCCATACATCTTCGTTTTCCATACAGAGATAAACAGGGATATTTATTTTCCTTATAGACTTCTTATCTCGGGAATATTTTTGAATATTTTCCTTTATAAAATTATAAATTTTTTTATAAAGCTCTACCCGTAGTGGTCTGAAATACCTGAGTTTTCCATCTTCTCCCTTTATTAACTCTCCATAGATAATTTTTGATTTAGGAAATCTTTTCTCGATAATAGGTTTTAATTTTGGATTAAACCTAAGGGTTCCAAGGGAAATCCAAGCTATTTTTTCTGCTTCAACTTTTGAAAAAAGAAGTTTAATAACTCTATGATAATCAATTTCCCAGTTTTTATAATGTACAATTGGATCAAAATGGAATCCCACTCTCCACCCTTCTTCTGCTAACTTTGATGCGGCTTCAATTCTCTTAAGAGGTTCTGGAGCTTTTAATTCTTCTTCTTTGGCAATCTTTTCAGTGTTCAATGAAAAAGAAAAGACTGCATTATTTATTGGTTCTAAATTCAAAAATTTTTTTATATTTTCAGATTTTGTTTTAAATTCAAAAATCACATTTTTCCTATTTTTTAAAAATTCCAAAATCTTTTCTGAAACAGGGAATATATCTTCAATTGCCAGACTATCTGAAAGCTCACCTGTTCCAAGTCTTATTAAATCATTTTTTTTCTCCGAAAGAAATCCATTGATTTCATTGAATGAATCTTCCCAGTTTGCAAATAATGTTATAAAAGGGTTCATTAAATATTCCTGTAGTATGCAGTATGTGCAATCAATCACACAATTTTCAGAAATGTTTAATACATAATAATCACAGCACAAATACTCAGAAGTTCCAGGGCATGGTTTTAAAAAACCTCCCTTCTTCTCTGTCAATAAAATAAATCTCTTTCCTCTGGTAATTGAATTATCTTCAAGAGCTAAATCCTCTACAACTTTTTTTGCATCCTTTATTATTTTTACCGGGATTCCCTTTGTTTTCTGCAAAACTATTCCAGTAAATTCATGATCTTTAACTTTCTCATCCACAAATATTTTTTCAAACTTAAAAGTTTGGCTCATCTATCATCTTTAATTCTCAATTGAACTTCTTTAATTTTCTCCCTTAACTCTTCCCAGGTTTTAAATTCTATCTCCATTCTATATTTTTCAGACTCAAAATATTTTGAGGGATGAACTCTAATTCCTTCAGTAAAAAATTGAAGATTCTTTAGAAAATCATCAATTTTTTTACTAAAAATTGGATATCTTAATTTTTTGAGCCTGCCTCTCAAAATCTTTTTCTTTTCCTTTAAATTTATATTCTTTAAAATCTCTTCTAAATTCAAATCTGAAAATATCCCATCAAGAGATTTTTCATCTCTCTTCATTATTTCCCATATCATCTCAAATACTTCTCTTTGCTCACTGGCTGTGAGATGAAATCTTTTTAGAATAGTAAAGAGTTTTAACCTTGAAGAATGATTAAATTTCATTAACAAATTTGCGTTTGATACTAAAAACTCTCCTTTTGCTATTGATTTTTTAATTTTTTCAGGAAGCTCTCCAATTCTTATATATCTTTCGAATGAATTACGGTTCGGGATTAAATCCACAAATTTAAGATATTTTCTTATTATATTCTTGTCACTCAATCCAAACTCTCTGAACTTATTTAAAATATTGGAGATTTCAACGGGATTAAAAATTCGTTCTGATACATTCTCAAAAAAAGAAAATGCAAATGCTTTCAGGTCATCTTCTTTATCAAAAATTTTGAATAAAGTCTTTTTTATTTTCATTTTCTTTAAACACTCAATCCTCCTCCAGCCACATAAAATAATCGGATTTCCATTTCTTCTTACGAGAACAGGCGGGTTTATTATGCCGATTTTTTTTATTGATTCCATCAATTTTCGTGAAAGAAGGGGATAGCTTATAAGAAACCTTTTATCATCAATGTAGATATCAGAAATCTTTAATACTTGATTTCTCATAATACCTATTTTATCTTAAAAAATATATATGAAAAAGCAAAAACTAAAAGAGTCCAACCATCTCCTCCGCCTAGAAATTATCTGTAATTATAGTTTAAGAGTGATCAGCAAGGGTGACTCCGTCCCGCACTAACTTATTATTACCTAATACAAACGCATTGAATAAATTGGAGGGCAACCCTTCCTGCTCACTCTGTATGTTTAGAATTCATTCTCTCTTAAGTAGTAATATGCTTGTCGATATATCGCTCAGGAGATGCTTGATCTCTTTATTTAAATTAGTTTTTAAAATATCTATTTCTGCTAATATAATTAATTTTGTACTTCAAATATTTATATAGAAATTTGTAAAATAGAGAGTAAAATAGAGAAGAGAATATTTTATGAAATATAAAGTTCTGCTTACAAGAGAAATAATAAAAGAAGCGATGGATTATTTGAAAGCTCATGCAGAAGTGGAAGTGTGTTGGAAAAAAAGAGCTCCGGAGAAAAGGGAAATAATCCAGAAAATTAAGGATAAACAGGGTCTGCTTTGTTTATTAACTGATAGAATTGACAGAGAGATTATAGATTCAGCTCCCCAACTGAAAATAATTTCAAATTGTGCTGTTGGATATAATAACATAGATTACCACTATGCGATATCAAAACGAATATGGGTAACAAACACTCCTGGGATTTTAACAGAGACCACTGCTGACCTAACATGGGCACTTATTCTCTCTGTGGCAAGAATGATTCCTGAGGCCGATAAATTTACAAGGAAAAAAAGGTTTAAAGGATGGGATCCATTACTTTTTCTTGGAAAGGATGTATATGGAAAAACCATCGGAATAATTGGGCTTGGAAGAATTGGAAAAGCAGTTGCAAAAAGAGCAACGGGCTTTTCGATGAAAGTGCTGTACTGGGATAAAATAAAATTGCAAAATAAAGAAGAAAAATCTATTGGAGTAAGATTTGAAGAATTAGAAAATCTTCTAAAAGAAGCAGATATCATCACAATTCATGTTCCCCTCAATGAACAGACTTTTCATCTTATGAGCAGAGAAAGAATCTATATGATGAAAAAGGGTGCAATTTTAATTAACACATCAAGAGGAGAAGTTATTGATGAAAAAAGCCTTGCTGATGCCCTTGAAGATGGACATCTCTGGGGAGCAGGTCTAGATGTATATGAAAAAGAGCCAGAAGTTTATGATAAGCTTTTAAAATTAAATAAAGTTGTACTTCTTCCTCACATCGGTTCAGCTACTTATGAAACGAGACTTAAGATGTCAATGATGGCCGCTAAAAATCTCGCAATGGGATTGGAAGGAAAAATCCCAGAAAACCTGATAGATGAATGGAAAACAGTCTCATCTTAATCACAAAAAATGCAAAGAAATTGGGGTCAGGTCTCATTTTTTGCATTTTTAATCAGAGATGGATTCTACTTTTAGGCCCATTCCTGGTGTAATATATTATCTTATTAATTATATGCTTTGAATCAATTTAAAGATAAAAAAATGATTTTGATTAATTTTTATTTGAAAATCTGTTAATTTAAAATATATAATTATCAAAAAATATGAAAAAATTAGATAATAGAATTAGCAAAATCAAAGGAGAAAAATTAAGGGTGAAAAAAAATTTTTTTATTTTTTTTGTCATTATTACATTTCTTTCAGTATCCAACCTCAATGCCATTGACCTGACAGGATTTGGAGGGTTCGACACTGAAACACAAGAAAAAATATATGGTATTTCCCTAGGATGGTCTATGTTTCCATTTGCAAGATTAGAGCTTGAGGGTTTCCGATATGTTCATTCTCCAATAAAGAATGTTTCGGGAAACATCGTGGTCACATTTCCTTTAAAAAACCTTAGGCCTTATCTTGCAGGAGGAATTGGTTACGAAGGTGAAAAGTTCGATCTGGATTTGCTTAGCAGATATAGAAGCTACGGAGGAGGGGTGATTCTTTCAATGAGCGAACTCCTATCTATGAGATTCGACTACAGAACCCTTAAATTTAAAGACTATAAAACCAATCGAATCTATGCAGGCCTTTTCTTTTCCTTTTAGTGTGCTGTCCCATAAATATCTCAGTATATAAAAAATCCTTCTGTCAGCATACTGAAGGGGTATGGGGAAGAGGAAAAAAGTAGCCTGTCCCCTTTTTCCTTTTTCCCCTTGCTATAAATCATTTGCATTTGAAGATTTTAATGGTAAAGCACCATAGTCAATTTATAAGAATTGAAATGAAGAATAAGAGAGATAGTGTTTCTGAGAGGAAAGAATTGTAACTTTAAGGGCTTCTCTGCTCCATATAAAAACCTGCTGGAGAATTATCATGTAAACAATCGATATCCAGTTTGTAATGGGAAATACTCTTAAAAGAAGGAAGAAAATTACAAAGAGAACAACCCCTGTAATACTTAAAATTAGATAAAGTAAATAGGACCTCCAGATATTTTTTAAGGAAAAAGACAAAGCCTTCAAACACGATTTGACTGCTTTTCTGCTTTCCTCTTTTACGATGATTACCTTGGCATAGTTAAAAACCATCTTAAAAAATAACGCATGTATGAAAGCGCTGCCTATGTCAAGAGCTTTAAATAGTTATTATCCCATGTTTTCTCCTTTATTTCTAAAAGGAAACATTTCGTCTCCTGGGCTCAAACACCTTTTCGTCGGATGCATGT